>NZ_JBFRIY010000029.1:0-88653 GCF_041468565.1 Shewanella sp. 10N.286.54.B9 | reverse complement strand
TCTTTAATGGAATTGGTATGACTATCATCCTAACTTTAGCGCAGCAAAATTTAGGCAAAAAAATGCGACTCCGAAGAGCCGCCAATCACAAGCGTAGTAGCCATCTCCTTACTTAAGAGAGCACTATTTAATTAAAAACCCGCGTAGCACGTAGGAATACTCCGCGGGGGACACAAGCTGCAAAAAACAGCCAAAACTAAAACTCTAATACCAACACAAACTCATTCAGATTGAACATCTATAGCCCAAATACTGGGCTAGCTTACAAGCAACTCGTAACCAGGTTGAGTAATAAAATCCACTAACTCATCTGCAGTAATTATTTGCTCAACAATAACTGCAGCTTCGGTAAAACGACCATGAGTAAACCTTTCGCCGCCGACCTCCTCTTTTACCTGTGCAAGCTCTTGTACTAACATCTCTTTAAACAGTGCTTTAGTCACTAACACGCCGTTGGATAAGTACTGTGAATGCTTAATCCATTGCCAAATAGAGGTTCTGGCAATTTCGGCAGTAGCCGCATCTTCCATCAACCCATAGATTGGCACACAGCCATTTCCGTTGATCCAAGCCTCAGTGTATTGCAGGGCAATACGAATATTGCGACGCATACCTATTTCGGTGCGCTCACCATCACAAGCAGCTAACAATTCATGGGCTAAAATGGGAGCATCCACATCACGGGTAATATGCAGCTGATTGACATGATCTTGGCCAATATATTCATTGAAGATCTCCATTGCGGTATCAGCCAACCCCGGATGAGCAACCCAAGTACCATCATGGCCATTGCGCGCTTCAAGCTGTTTGTCTTGACGTACTTTATCTAAAATCTGCTGGTTTTCAGTTGCATCCTTAGAAGGAATGAATGCCGCCATTCCTCCCATCGCTAACGCGCCACGTTTATGACAAGTTTTAACCAATAAGCGTGAATAAGCGCTAAGGAAAGGCGAGTCCATAGTGACAGACTGCCTGTCTGGCAATATGCGGTCACTATGGTTATTCAGCGTTTTAATATAACTAAAAATGTAATCCCAACGTCCACAGTTCAGCGCCACGATATTTGAGCGAAGTTCAAATAGGATCTCATCCATCTCAAAAACAGCAGGTAAAGTCTCAATCAAACAAGTACATTTGATGGTGCCAGGTTGCAGGCAAAAACGCTCCTCAACAAAAGCAAATACCTTCGCCCACCACCGCGCTTCAAGATGGCTTTCTAGTTTAGGGATATAGAAGTAAGGGCCGCTGCCCTTGTTCAATAGCTGGCGATAGTTATTATAAAAATAGATACAGAAATCAAATAAACTGGCAGGGATCGGGTGCGCTGCAAAACTGACATGCTTTTCTAGCATATGCAGCCCCCTGACTCGGCAAATAAGTACTGCAGGATCTTCATCTAAGGTGTATGACTTACCAGTTTCAGCAGCGGTATAACAGATATCACCTGCAACTGCGTCACGTAAATTGATTTGCCCAGCAACAATCTTCTCCCAACTCGGCGCGAGAGAATCTTCAAAGTCAGCCATAAATACTTTTACATTGGCATTGAGTGCATTGATCACCATTTTGCGATCGACAGGACCCGTGATCTCAACACGCCTATCTTGCAGGTCGCTGGGGATCCCTCTAATTTGCCACTCTTTCTCACGCAATGACTTTGTTTGTGGCAGAAAGTCAGGTAACTGTCCGTTATCGATTAAAGCTTGTTTAACCTTTCTGTTTGCCAGCAAGGTCGGCACATCAGCAGCGAAATGCTTACATAAGGTTTTTAATAAACTCAGTGCGCCTTCTGTTAATACCGTTTCTTGCCCTTTGACAGGATCAGCATTGATAACAATCTCGTCTGCTGTAATACCGTTATCCATTGTTATTTGATCTGTCATAAACCTATTCTCCAAACCGTATTGCCAGTAGTTGCTATTTGTCAAATGATTAAAACCAGCTCTCTTTACCCTATGCACTTACTCCTACTCTAGGTATAGGATCTAAACGCACGACTCATCGTGTCTCGAGCAAGATGTGGTTATTTGCAACAAAAAACTAACGACAAAACCGCAACGATGCAAGCTCTGCAAGCCGCTTCAGTAATCAATGACTAACAAGTAAAAACGCTAAAACAAGCAGTAAAAGACAACCAGAAACAAGATAAAATGATTTAAAAACAGATAGATAAATAAAAACCAACACTCATTTAAATACAAGTTCAAGCTCTTGTAAGACAAATTGACCAAGACGCTTGAGCTGAATTCTAATCCGTAATTAAATTACCGAGTGTAATATTATAAATACAGTAACAGTAGGCAAAAACAATCAGTCTATGAGTACATCTCGTTTACAACTAACTTGAGCGTTAGCTAAATAAATCATTGATTACCAATTAGTTAAGCAACATGCCAACAAAACAAAAATCAAATAAGCGTTTTAAGTTAACGTTTACGTAAAAGTAATTGGGGATATATAAAACATAGGAGACTAAACTCTAGATGTATTGTGACTAACATCACAATAAATATTGGTTTTACATGAATTTTTTTTGAAATAATACCAATAAGCAGCCAAATTACTCAGTTCTGAGCTGCTAAATGGTGATTAAGCCAATAAAGCACTCAGCCCTTATCCACACACGCCATATAAGCTATAGAGCAAAAAAGTAGATAAGTACTGCAAGCCTTAATCACCCAGCAAAAGTTACTGCTGCTAGGCTGAAATAATGCCGACCTTTACATAAGCCACTAAAAAGTAGTTATTAATTGGCTTCACGCGGACCAACCAAAATCTACCGATTATCAACGGATACCAAGAAAAAGCCTCATAACAATGAACTATTTAACGGTTTATGACTCCATATAAACAGCTTAATGTAGCCTCCGTGTTAAAACTGAGGAACAGTATAAATCAACAACCTGAGCATACTCTGCGACAATAGCCCTTGTCAGATAGGGGATTGCTTGGGTATTATGACCGACAGATTTTTATGAAGTAGCGCACTCAATGACAATTAAAAAAAGAAGTATTACCCTTTTGGGCGCTGCTGCGCTCACACTTTCACTTAGTGGTTGTGGTGTTTTTGACTGGTTAATCTATAAGCCAGACATCCCACAAGGTAACTATATGGAAAAGCAGCAGGTAGAAAAGCTGCGCATCGATATGACTAAAGAGCAGGTTGAATACGTATTAGGTCGACCTGTACTGCGTGATAGCTTTTCAGACGATACTTGGTATTTTGTCTATCACTACAAGAGCGGCCGTGATGCTAGCATCATCCACAAAGAACTGATTATTAACTTCGATGGCGACAAACTCGTTACTGTTACAGGTGATTATGATTTAAGTGAAGAATTTAATACTCCACTTGAAGAAAGTAAGTTGCCGGAGTTAAATACGCCTGAAGATGATCCTTTGATCCCAGAGCAGCGCCCGCAAGCAAATCCTTTAGTTGAAGAGAAACAAACTCAGCCTGAATCACTATCGGAAAGAGACGAAGACAAAGATTAATCTCGTCCCCCATAGTCACAGCGCAGAAACAATAATGCGAGCTCCTTTTGGGAACTCGCATTTTTTTAACCTAAAAATAGCGTGTCGCTTTCTTTAAAGCTTAGCGCCAGTGATTTTATTGACTCTGCCTTCATCTTTAGCTTTTTCTGCACGCTTACGACGTACATCTTTAGGATCGGCAATCAATGGCCGGTAGATCTCAACCCGTTGTCCCGGCTTAAGCACTTCTGAATGTTTTACCGAACGACTAAAAATACCTAACTTAACGGTCTCAAGATCAATTTCAGGGAAATAACGCTGCATATCACTTTGCTTGACCGCTTCGATGCAACTTGTACCAGGCGCAATATTCACTTTAATCAACTTTTGTTGGTGTGGCAGCGCGTAGATAATTTCGACAGTGAACTGTCCTTGTTCAGTACTCATTTGTAAATAACCTTTGCTCTGCTGGTAAACGCCGTCACCATCGACGTCATTAACTCCTTAAACACTTTACCAAAAGCCAAGTCCGCGATTGGGCTTGAGAACTCAAAGTTAAGTTCGAAATCAACTTTACAGGCGTCTTCAGTTAACTCAGTAAAGGTCCACTCTCCGACTAACTCTTTAAATGGACCATTTTCTAACTGCAGTTTTATACTTTTACCGGCGACCACTTTATTACGGGTAGTAAATGTCTTACTGATCCCCGCCTTGGCAACATCAACTGAGGCCACCATGGTCTCGCCATCAAACTCTAATACTTTGCCACCCACACAACCAGGCAAGAACTCTTTATAAGATTCGACATCATTGACTAAGTCATACATCTGCATCGCACTAAAACGAACCAATACATTGCGGGAAATCTGCGGCATTTAAAGTTGATACTCAAAAATATAAATTCAATAGTTGGATTTTAACATGACCACAAAAAAACGCATCTTTGCCGCACATCGCTGTTATTGAGTGCTCAAAAAGCAGACAAACGCTTCAAGGAAGTCACAAATAAGCGAATATTTCGGTTTGGCCAATTCCAAATCCGTCGTGCCTGCGTATAATAGCTTGCCTATGGCTAAGAAAAACGCAAAAAATTCAAAGAACAGTTCCGCTTCTATCGCACGTAATAAACGCGCGACATTCGACTATAAGTTTGAAGAGAAGATGGAAGCCGGCCTATCCCTGATGGGTTGGGAAGTTAAGTCTATTCGTATGGGCAAGGTCAACTTGTCTGAAAGCTATGTATTTATGAGAGATGGCGAAGCTTTTCTCTTTGGTTGTACCATAGCACCACTGAATACCGCATCCACCCATGTAGTATGTGACCCAATGCGCTCACGTAAACTTCTGCTCAAACGCAAAGAGTTAGATAAGTTGCAAGGATTAGTCGATCGTAAAGGCTACTCTATTGTGCCTATCTCGATGTACTGGCAGAAAGGCGCATGGGTAAAGATCGAAATTGGTCTCGGTAAAGGTAAAAAAGAACACGATAAGCGTGACGATACTAAAGATCGCGAATGGCAGATTGAAAAAGCTCGAACCATGAAAAAAGCGGTTCAGCAGTAATATTCAGTTTTAACTGATTTCAATAAGTGGTGTTCTCCATTTGAAATCAGTGTTGTTACCTGTTATCGCTTCAAAGTTAAGCGATAACGGGTAGATAACGAACAATCGGTTGTGAATGCGGCTTTTATGCTTGTTAAAACAAGATATGACGCGTTACAATCATATTGTACTTGGGGGCGATTCTGGATTCGACAAGATTCTCGAAACCCTGGGAGCATGCCGAGGGGCGGTTGGCCTCGTAAAAAGCCGCACTGTTATAGTTGCAAACGACGATAACTACTCTCTAGCAGCTTAGGCTCGCTAGCCATCTAGCTCACGTTTATCAAATGGGCAGAGTATATAGATGGTCACCTTTACATTTGATAGCGAGGGAACCACGTTCAGGGGTGAACCGCGAAACAGTACTGAACTCGCCTTGTAATATCCTGTCTTTCGGAGCTTGCAAGGTTAACCAAAAGAGAGACTAAGCATGTAGCGCCTTGGATGTAGGCTTTTTGGACGCGGGTTCGAGCCCCGCCGCCTCCACCAATTAAAACAAAGGGTTAGCCGAAAGGCTAACCCTTTGTCACATCTGAATGTCCACAAAATGCCCACCGAAAATATAAATACTTTCAGGCACGGAATAATTTATTGCAGAATCCGCTTAAATCTACCAGCGCGAACTTGTCCAGTAATGGGTTAGGGGCGTGACTCGTTTTTGCCCCAAAATGAGACAGAGCAGAATTAAACGTGATTTCAACTTCCACAATTAGACTTACTTTTCCTTATGCCTAGAACTTTAACTTTGTGGCCAAATTGTCCCATTGACTACAGATTACCTAATCGTTAATTGTTGTTGATAATAAATGACCCGTAGAGATACTTCATCACTATACGGGTCATTTAACTTAGCCCACAGACTGTAGTGAACTGTCGCTATCATTTATTAATGCTCCCAACTTTTTAAAGAGCTGACTATCCTCATAATGTTGGTTCTCAAAAAAGGCATTCTTTAGTTCAAGTAAGGATGCTTCATTTTGGTTCTGCAAATTCCAGCCGCCAGAGCCAAACGACTGACCCAACAACCAATCAATAACCACTTTGTTGTTGTCTGATAATGCATGGTGAAGTAGGTCTACAGCTTCTTTCGTTATATTAACATCTAGTAGTTTTGGTAAGGTGAACCGTTCACCGAAATAAGTAATGGCCCTGTATTGCCAATCCTTTGGCGTGGTCGACTTAAGTAAACTAGAATTAAGTAAGCGTGCTAGACCGGATTTTTTATGACCGCTGATAAAGTTAGACAATAGTCTGATGAATTCGATATCAAAGTTATCGTCACATTCCATTACGCCTTTTAAACAGGAATATGCCGGGTCCTGGTTTTTCAAAACATATTTTTGTTTCACCATATCTTGTAGTACAAGCGTCGCAACGGTACTAGGCAATCGAATACTTCTGTCCAACCGCTCAGAATCACTTAATTCGTCTTCAAAATGTTTATAGAGTGTTTCGATAAACCCGTCAGGTCTGAATTCCAAAATGTCATTGACTAACACATCGTCCCAACTTTCGGGTTTTTTTGAATAACTGCTCCAGCCATCCAACCAATGTATTATTTGCTTCGCCGGTGGATGATTAAGGTTCTCTTTTAGGAATACATAACCTCCATTTACGAATTCAGCAATGTTGAGTTCCTGAATACGCTTTTTATCGAGTAGTTCACCTAGATTAGTAATAAGGTGTTCTGTCATTGAACTGTGTTGACTCCAGGCCATCAGATTTTTAACTGAACAAAATACGAGATAATCGGTTAAGTATGTGGTGAAGCTAGGGATTGTACTTAGTTCTTTAGCTAGCCAAACGACCACTTGCTGATTTTGACGCTGGTTCGATTGTGGCCCTACTTGAACAGTGATATTAGTCGTCAGTGTACTATAACTTTTAATGATAGCTGCTGTGGTAAGTGCCAGATATTGTGCTTGGTCAGTTTCGTTTTCCCATCTATTTTCCCAAGTGTTTTTTCCATAATGATTAATAAGCTTCAAGGCAAAAGGTTCAGATCTTGGATCATGCCATTCATCTGTAAACGGGGCTAAGCTAAGGCAAATATCAATATCTTGAGTGGCAATGTCTAATCCGGAGATGAAATCTTGGTTTGTTAACTTGCGTAACTTACCAATCTTTAAGGTTGGTCTTATCATATCCAAAAGCGAATAATCATCGTTTAGTGCCATGTGACGACGGCAGGCTAATTTCACAACAGATGAAGAATCTATATCGGATAATAGTTCCTCCATACTCCATTTCTTGAGCTTCTTTTTAGCCGAATACAATGCTAGGACAAAGAATTCAGGCGTTAGTTTATCGATAAATCTTGGTGTGTTGCCAGTAACTTCAAAATACGAGTAGCATTGCTCAATGTGAGAAACCAACTCTTGCTCTGAAGATAAGAACTCGCTCTGCTTAGATTTATCTAGTAGAGGAGGTAACTGAGAAAACAAATGCTCTATCGAGGACTCCCAGGTATTTTGTAACGCTTTAATAGCGAAATACTCGATGCCTACATTCGCTTTTTGAAGAGTCAGATAACTATCAACCAGCTCCCCATCAAACTCATCCTTGTTATGTAGGTTCGTTACTATCTCATGGTTAATTGACGGAAGAGTCTTCTCCAATAGAGCTAAACCACTATTTTCATTTGCCAGTTTCGCTGCAATCTTAATTAGGTCGGTAGGATCAGATTGCTCTATTTGTTTATTCACAAACAGATTAAATCCGAGCAGTGGTTCCAATTCAACTAAACGCTTTGTATCATGCGCAGAAAATGCAGCTCTAATTGGCTCGGAGATCAACTCACTTTCCGCAATATCAAATGTTGTTTGGAAGTGTAAGGCGGCTAGACGTTTAGCCCAAAGTTCTTCACGACCGACATACTTAAGTAAAATCCTATGACTCGAAGTGACTTCATCATAATATCTATGGTCACTAATGTTAGGTTTGCTTACCAGTTCTTCTAAACTTATACCGTTATCTTTGTGACCCATTAAGTAAACAGCACATGATATGCCATCAAGATCTGAGTTAAGTTCTGGGCATGAATCCACTTTTGTCGCGATACGGTTTATAAGGCTCTTGAGGTATCGTGGTGTTATCTTGCTACGCCATACATCAATAAGCTCTTTAACACCTTCGCAGCCGGTCATATCAGGCAGGGTTTCGTTCCAATATATTTCAAACTGATCACGCCAGCCCGTCGACACAATTGGGGGGGCTGTAAATGGGATGGGGATTCGCTTAGAGATATACTCTTTTCCGGCATTTAAATCTTCACCATCTAATGCTTTTGCTAAGTGTTCTTCTGAATAGGGTAAGAGCACTCGAAACTTAGGATTGCCGAAAGACGCCAGAATTTCGATATCACTCCATAATTCTCGGGCAATATCAGGTGTGACTCGATCAATGTTATCAATGACTAAAATCAGAGTTTCATTTTCCGGAATAAGTGCAGTGAAAGTGTCGAATGCCTCTTTAAGTTCCATTGCTCCAACGTCTCGAGTAATGTCGATTGTTTCACTAATGGTATCTTTGCTATTACGTTTTACAAGATCACCTAAAGAAACATCGCTTTTCAAGAGTTTTAAAATTCCGTAAGCGATTGCAGGGCTTAAAGTGAGTAGAATAGATACGATCCCAGCTAATGAATCAGAGGCCCCAATTGATGATGAGACTTCTCCCACTGACTTATCTGAATTAATCCTGCTCAACTCAGAAAGAATATAGGTTATAGCTGTTTTTATTTGGAACGCCGACACACCAAGAGAGAACATGAAAGATATAGCAAGCAACGAAATATGACTGTTGGTATCCTTAGTGTATTGCAACCGTTTTCCAAGGGCGACCTCGACAGCCTGTGTCAATTTACGCTTACTTGTACTGTTACTACCGACCATAGTGGAGAGTTCGGTCTCAATGGTTTTAATTAAAGCTGACTTTAAATTTGAATGATAACGATCGGCATCAAATGTCACCATGTGACAATTGTGAGCTTCAATGGTTTCTCTGACCATTTCAATTACAGTCGATTTACCTGCGCCTAGGCTTCCTTCCACGCCGATAATGTGTTGTGAAGAATCGTTCAATATGACGTTAGAAATTGCCTTAGCAACAGTAAAATGACCTTTACCTACAAACGAATCAACCTTTTCTGGCTTCTCACTTTGATATTGACGAATATTACCCATTCTACAAGCTCCAACTCGTATGATGAAACCAATATCATACCAGACTTTTCATTGACTTAGCTCGCATTTACCCACGCTATAGGTAGGGGCTAAACAATGGTGCATAAAGATATGCTCTCCACGAACTAAATTGGACACTTCACGAAACGAGTTTCTGATAATAAACATTATCCGCTTTTATCTAATTTAAGTGATTACACTAAGAAGCTTTTGTCCAAAAGTTAGTTAACCAATTAACAATGCGACGAATTTACAGCTTTTTATTTTCAGTTTTATATCAATATAACAAATTGTTTATATTGAACTTTAGATTTTGCTTGGTATTCCAAATGCCTTTGAAAACCTCACGTAAACTAGCGAAAACCCAGTGTAAATGCGGCTTTCGCTATCACTTAGACTCTCAACGCGCCTGTATGGAACTGTAAAACACTGAAATAAACCGCGATCATTTCAGATCTCCGATCGCGCTAAAGCCCTAGGAATGGCGCTGGCTGCGCCTATGAACTGCAATAATCTAAAACTGAAATAAAAAAATGATATAAAGCGCGCAGGAGGGGAGGAAGAGTGCGGATTCCGTGTGATTCTTTCTGCGTGGCTTAGATTCCGTGATAGTTTATCGATACAAGTTCAGTTTGTTGACTTAAAACTAAATATGCAAATGCCGCTATTGATGTTAATTTTTCAAACGGTATTACACATATAATTATCCACTTACGCGATAGCAAAACGGAATTTACTTTTATGAGCACACAGCAAGAAAAGTATCACAAAGGAATGTCGGGAGAATACGCTGTAGCTTCTGAGTTGCACCGCAGAAATATTAGTGCTGCAGTAACATTCGGAAACTACAAAAGTGCTGATGTAATAGCTTTCAATAGCTCATCTGATAGAACAGCAATTATCGAAGTTAAAACCACTAGCAATCCTAAATGGGTTGTAGGCGGCAGCCCTATTCCAGAAAGAAGTGATAGGCCATGGGTATTTGTACATATGCCTTCCAACTTAAAGCAGCCTCCAAGGTATTTTATTTTGCTTCAGCATGAACTGCACGATCTCCTTAAGCCAATAGAAGATGAATATTATAAAAAGTATGAGGTAAAGCATGGAAAACCATACGGTGATAAAAGTGGGGTTGTTAATTTTTCTTTGCATCAGGCTGAACAGTTTGAAGACCAATGGGAGAAGATTCACTCCATATTGACTGGAAAATAATACAACTGTAGACATAATTGTATTTTTTGCTTAATTCATTTACTTAGTTATCGGATCCAGCCTGCCCTTTTGCCCATCAGCTTGTGATGCTTGGCTGCTAAAGTCACCGGCTTGATTTGGTGTGGGGCTGCTGCCGTGTTTGTGGCTGGCGCAGGTTGTGGCGAGTGCACTGACTGTGGCCATGAGTTCTGATAGCAACTTAAGTACGTTTTCATTTTCACTACCGAACCATGACTTTGGACTACGATGGTCTTGCTCTATGTTGGCGGTCACCTTGCGAGTCTGGCATTGAAGATCCGCTACCTTGCCAATGATATCGGTTAGCGACTCATCGGTTTTATTCTCAAAGTTACCTCTGTCATCAATATGCTGATAAACCCCGTCCCGTACCTGGTTGCGGCTTTCGCCCTCTTTGATTGCTGGCAAGTCCCAACCGAATGGCAATACACAGCGAATGAATGGTTTATCAGGTCGGCCATAGGCAAAGCCTATTTCAACTATGGCACCAATCGCCGGCGGCTCTAATCGGCCTGCTTTATTGCCTGCACCTGGCAGTGGTAATGGTACTGCTTCAAGTGCGGGCGCTTCGGTTTCGTTTCCGTTCTCATCGAGCAGCTGCACGTCAACGGCATAGCGTGGATAAAATGCATCGCTGGCGCGTTCGCCCTTCTCTGTTGGTAACTCAGGCAGTGCAATCACTTTGCCCCAAACAGGCAAATGATAGTCAGCCGCTAACTCTGGGAATATATTAGTGATACGGCGCTTTTCGCTGCGCTCATCAGCTTTGGTTGCGCTCCATGTAATGGTCATGCTGTCGCTTTCTAATTCGACTTGCTTAACTCGATGGCCGTTAACCATGGCACCGGGTCGCATTGCAGGCATGGCCATTAACTGCCAGCTGTTACTAAACTGTCTTTTGCTGAATCCCTGACTAATGGGCAGTGGCTTAGATGGCCAGCGGCTATCTTGATAACTGCCGACAAAGATTTGCCCGTCTGGCTGCTGATACCAAATACAGTCATCGATACCAAACACTCCGCTTAAACTCGCCAGTAACTGGTAACCAGTGCCTTGGCTGGTAAAGTTGGGCACTTTGCTGTCGAGGTAAGCAGCGTTATCGGGGATCACAAAACTGAGGCCTGTGTCTGCGGCCAGTTGAGTTATCACCTGACGAAACGTGGCATGACGAATATTAACCGGGCAATGCTCGGCTAATAGGCTTGCTAGTTCACGCACCACAATACGCTGCATGCCCGTGTTACTTGGCGTCGCTTTAGTGATATAGCCGCTAAAGTAACGCTGCAGTTTATTATGGTAGCCAAGATCAAAAGCGACTAATTGACCGCGTTTAACCTCGCCTTGCACCTCAAATACCGCGCGGCCAGCCGATGACAGCTCAAGCACGACATGGTGCTCCGCAATGGCTAACACCTCAGTGCCAACAGTTAGCCGATAGCTTAATTTCATGTGGGCTCCCCTATCGTGCTATCAACCAGAGATAGCAGCTTTTCAGCTGATGACACTGCCACTTTGGGCGGCGCCTTAGCGATTGCTGCAGCGGGGATAACGCTGGCGGTTTGCTCGGTGCTCTGCCCTGTGCTGGCATCTGTTTGTGGTTGGCGCTGCTCTGCCACTTCGGGAATACTTAAATATTCGCGCAGTTGAAAGCTAACGTTCCACGCCAACAAAGTTGGGTGTTCAGGCGCGGTGATTTGGCCGAAAAACTTTACCTGCCTGATTTTAACCGCACGGGCTAAGTCTGAACCAATGCGCCAAACGGCACGATTGCCTGTTAAGTCTTTGGTTATCGCTAACTCAAATAAGCGTGATAACTGCGACTTATCAGTAAACGGAATTAAGCCGCTGACTTTAAGCTCTTTGGCTTTATCGCCTTGTTCACTGCTGGCCGTGCTTGAGCTTTGCCCCGACATATCTTGATCAACTAACTGCATTGAAAGCTGCACCTTACAGCTTTTCAAATTAATCAGCTCACCGTCTAACGCTATTTGGCTCATGGTTCTAGCCCCTCATTAGCTAAGTTCAACTAATGGGTAGCGCAACTTTATCTGCTGCACTTTCTCTATCCACTTTTGCTTATATGTATCGGCATCGGGGTTTTGAGTTTCTACCTCAAATTGCCATTCGATATGTAAGGGATCCGCTTCGTTTTTATACGCATCTGAACGCAACCTAAGCTGCTCATCTGCTTTGGCTTGCTGAATAATCGCGAGCTTATCCGCATCAGTAATATCGAGCGCCTGCCACTCTTCACTGTCTATGTCGAAGTTCAGGTACTGCTTACCACCATAGTTAAAATTAATATTCATTATGCCCCCAGTAAGTAAACGCCTTTACTGCCTACTTGTAGTGAATGGAAAATAGGATCTATCAAATCAACATTCGTCCCTAGCGTTAACGAGTATGTGGTAACTATCATTGATGATTGTCTAAAAGTGGCACCAAAAACATAATAAGTATCGGCGGCATCACTGACCGTTCCAGAGAAAAGCGCGACGCTATGATGTGAACCTGGCGTTGACGTTTCGCCGCCAGTGTAATGCGTTAAGAATAAATGGGTCGCATCACCCGTTGGGTTCACCGCTCGACAACTAATCCGGATATCAGCACTGAAGTGATAGAAAACACAGTCACTCGTCTGATTAATTGCTAACAAGCTGTAATAACTTTTGAATGAAGATTTATAAAGTTCTATTCTGGCATTTGCATTGAACGTAGCATCAACGCCCCTGAAAACAATATTTTTATTAACGACTCTGATGATTTCGTCAATATCAATTACAGCATTATTATCAACTCGAATAACTGCAGTGCCGCCAACAGGCACTGAATCAATGGCCGCTTTTAGTGTCTTAAATTGCGCCGCTGACGTTCCTGTATTTTCATCGCTGCCGTTGACAGGATCGAGATAAAGCGTTTGCCACATTTGATCGGATACTGCAGTCGGGATTGCATCATTAACCCGCCCGACAACTTCATCCGCTTTCGCGTCAAGCTCGCCCATCTTGCCCGCCACTTCCTGCGCTAGCGCTTGGCTTGCTGCCGTTTGTGCGTTAGAGGCCTGCACCACATTGCCGACCTCATTTAATAACTCATCAAGTTGTTCACTCATCTAGCTTCCTCCAGCAAGCGAATGCGCTCGCTCAATGTTGTGTTCCAGTGGGCATTTTTAATAATGCCGGTGTTGGCGTTAATAATGGCGCTGGCATTTATCAATACGCGGTTCTGTAAGTAGTCAATCTCGTTTGAATAGTCATACATCCACGATTCAGCCGACACGGGGGTTGGCATGGCATCAGCGATACCTTTATGCTCTAGCACAAAGTTGCGGCTGATGGTGTTGCCCTCAATACTGTTGTCAGTTTTCACCTTCGTGGTCACCGGAACATAAGCAAAGGCAATTAAGCGATTGTTGTGCACTAAGCCAATCCAGTTAAAATCAAAATTGCCAATTTCAGGTAACAGCATTTGGCTAAAGGTCACTTTGTTCTGACTAATGATGCCGTGTTTTAACGGCGCTGCTCGATGCACAATATTGGCGTTTGACGGCATAGGTTCACTTGAGGGTTCAGGCGCTTTAAAGTCGAGCCCTGGAATAAAGGCAAACACAAATTCATCAACAATAAAGCTTTGCGCATCGCCAACGGCTTGGGCAATGTATTGCTCACCGTAGCTAGTTAATCGTGCCATTGGTGTCCCCTTCACGAGTTGTTGAAATAGTCAGTGTTTGAAAGTCATGGTTGGCTTCTGTTAGCGCCACATTGTTAACCACGAGCCGAACTGATAAATGGTCGTAACGGCGGCAGGTTCGGCCATAGCTGCGAATTAACTCGGCTAATAACGCTTGATTTGGGGCGATTTCAGTATCGTCAATTTCAATCGATACCCTGTCCCAATCCTGCCCCGCTTGGCGCTCTCTAATGCTGGTTACTTCCAAACCAAGGCGGTGCATGATGGCGATAAAGCCTTGGGTACTACCGGCATCTTTTGCATTCACAAATGCGTAAGCCACCCGCTTGCGATATAACCACAACGGCTCATCATTAAAACGGGTTATCGCCCGTTCCCATGCCAACAGGTTAAGCACCTCGACCGAGCAAGTTAGCGGGTCTTTTTGCACAAGTACCCGCGAGAACCAACCGCGCACCCGTTGCCAAAAGGCTTGCAGCCCAGTGGTTAACATGGCGGGTTCTTGGGGTTCGTTGGTGGTTGCTAGCGTTTTGCCATCCATCCACCACGGCGCCTTTAGCATGGGTAACTCTGGGGTTTTATCGCTCATGAAATTGCCCCGCCATTGTTGAGGGTTAAGCGATTAATCCGTGGCAATGTCAGCCCATTGATTAAGTCATCGTTTTGCCAGCGCAGACTTTTCAGTTGCGGCAACATCGCGCTTAGTTCGCTACTTAAGGTTGAAAATACAAATACGCTTTGGGGAAATGTTCGGGTTAATGTTGGGTGTTGATCCGACTCTCTAAATGCGGCACGAATGCGCGATTCAAGTTCAACTTTCAGCGCGGCAACCTCTTCGGCTTCAAGCCCTGGTGCATGCCAAAAGGTCATCACTAAATCGGTAGCACTGGCAGTAATCGCTCTCGCCTGCAGATCATCGCCATGGCCGTGGTAACCTTGAGCATTGATATAGTGGTTAATGTCGTTGATAAGCGCTTGCGGCGTTTCGCCCACTTCCATCATTACATGGCAGTTAGCCGTGCCTGGTCCTCGCGGCGCGTCATGTTCAAAATAGAGTAAGTCGCTACGAATACCGGCAAAGGTGGATATGGCTGCGCGGTAAACGGCGTCAATGTGATAACTGCCGACAGAGGCAAACTGATCACGTATGCGCAGCGCCAGTTCATCATCGGTTTCTTTGTCTGCACCCGCTTTTACAATCCAGTCGCCGACATTACTTACCGACTCAATACCCGCCACCGCTTCAGGCAGTTCATGGTAGTAACCTTCACCCAAGTTATAGCCCGCACCGGTTGCTGTTGCTTCACATAAAACTGGCAGGTTTAAGACACCTGCAGGGATCACTACATCAGCAATCACAATTACATTATAAATGGCACCTAATGCACTATCGCTTTGAACTATCGTGCCCGCCTTTACCCACACAGCCGCGCTAATGTCAGACTTAGTAAACGTAATATTGCCTTGGGTTTTCGCTGCTAATTTGCGCTCCAGCCCCACGTCCCATGCTTTAAGTTCTAAATAAAATTCAGTCGCAGTGGCAGCAAACATCGCTGGCAGCACATGGTTAGCCAGTAAGGTTCTAATAAGCCATAAAACAGGAGTAACCACACAGGCAGAGAACAGTTTCCAAAACGGGCTCATAGCGCTGTTGTTACTAATAATAGAGTTAGCGGCAATGATATCTGCTTCCAGTAATGCCGTTACCCCTTCAGCGGTTAACGGCACATCATCGCTAGCAAGTACGCTTTCAAAATCAACTTGTGGCCGTGGCATGTAAAACCTCTGTGCTTATTGCGCCAAACTCATAGGTTATGGCGGTAATGGTGATTAATTCGGGCTTAGCAATATCGAGCTCAATGGAACCTGGTACTAAGCGGCTATCGGTTTCGATTAATAACTCCATCTCGGTATACACATCGCTGCGCATAGTCGCACTGCGCTGGGCTAGCAGCTTAGTCACGAGGCCAGACTCCATCAGCATGTGCTTGACATCTTGGGCAATACTGGCGCGCGTGTTGGTCAGTTGCGGCTGCGCCCCGACATCAATAGCGAGTGCGCCATCTTTAATCAGCAGATCACTGTATTTAGCGTCATTTGCGTTAGTACTCATCCGGTCATTAGCTCCCGTTGTTCGGCAACTTCCGCAAGACTGAAGTTTTTCGGTGGATTTTTAATAATCACGTCACCAAAAGAGAGGCTCTTGCTATTTGATTGCGTGGCAGTACGACTAGCTTTAGCACTCATTGCCGCTTGCTGGTTGTAGCGCGGCGTAATGGTGTTGGCCATGGACTCGTTAATCACCGGCTTCACATCAAGCTGCTGAGTCATTGCATCGGGCTTTAGTGGCGTAGAAAAAGATGATTGCTGTGCGGTAACGGCTGGCGGAGTTACTGCCTGCAAGCTAGGTGGTACCGCCCCCGCATTCAACCAAGGGCCATTCATTGGGGCTGCGTTCGCTACATCATTAGCAGCGCTATGCTGCATCCATGTTGGCACCGCTTGTTGATTATGGTTTCTAAGTACATCGGGAATCGTTGATTGCATCGCCGCTTGATCAACATCGGCCATAATCGGTGTGACATCGATATCAATACCTGGCAGCATATTTAACTTGTCAGCTATCCATCCCCAAGTTTCTGCAAACACAGCCTTAATATCGTTCCACATCGATGAGAAGAAACTGCCAACATCAAGTGCTTTACCAAGTAAATATTGCATCCAAGCATCGTTAGTAAACCAATTAACTAGGTCACTCCAAGCAGCACCGGCCGCATCAAATGCCCAAGTAAAGCCATCAACAATACCTGTCACCGCCCAATTAACGATACTAACTACTCCGCCAATTCCATAAGCGATAACACCAAATACAGCCGCCCATACTCCGCCCATAATTTTGAGGTTAAGCACCACCACATCGAGTAGAAAACTCGCTAAGGGTTTTAATGCGTTAAATACAGTTGCAACAATACTGAAGAAGCTACCAAACACGCTCATCACAATACCGCCTAGCGTTTTAAGTAGCCCAGCAATAGCATCAACTGCAAACAATATAGGCTCGCCCCAAGCGGTGCCTACCATCATGGCGCGCAGATCATCAAAGTAGTAAACCGCTAAGCCAACCACACCAATCAGTGCAGCAATACCTGCGACCACTAAGCCTACAGGGTTGGCATACATGGCTATATTCACCGCTAGCATCATGCCGCGCAATGATGCCAAGCCCGATGTTAGTGCTGTATTAATCCCCGCCCATGCCATTGCGGCCACGCCATAAGTAGTCATGGCCATCTTCCCCACGCCCATCATCACGGTGAATGCACCACCTGCAGCCACAAGGCCGAGCAGTGCCATGGCACCATAACCAAGTACCCGGGTTAAATTAGGGAATGTTTGGGTAAACCACAGTACATCTTTGCCCATGTCGGCTATCCAGCCGACAAACTGATTAAACGCCGGCAACACCGCCGAGCCGAACGCGGCGCGAATGACGTACCAGCTTTGGGTTAATCGTTCGCTTTGGTCTGTCATGGCAGCGGCCATCTCTTCGGCCTTACTCATACCTTTAACATTACCCAATTTATTGATTGAGCCCGCTAAACCATCAATGTTACCCATCAACAACTTAACCGTGGCAACGGCTTCTTGTGAGCCAAAGGCTTTAGCCAGTGCATCACCTTCGGCAACGTCTAGTGTTTCGCCGTACTTGCCTTTGATCTTGTTTAAAATATCCACCATGGGCAACATCGCACCTTGGGCATCGGTAAACTGCAGGTTTAACCCTTTTTGTGCTTTACCCACCCCCGCAAGGAACGCTTTATATTTAGTGCCCGATTCACTGCCCGACATAGTCGCTTGTAAGGTGCCGAGAATCGCCATCTGCTCATGCATGCCAATGCCAGCACTTTGCGCTTCGGCGCCAATGGCCGTAAACGCACTCGACATTTCTGCGCCCGTGGTCTTAAACGCTTGCACTGCTGTGGCGGTCATGCCTGTGACTTGGCTAACCCAGTCACTTTTACCCATGGCATTAGCATCATTTTTAAAGATGCCGTACATAGTGCCCATGTAGTTGGTAATGGTGGCGGCATCGGCTTTGGTTGCGGCGGCAAGTACGTTTGAAGCGAGGGTGAATTGCGATAGATCCGAGTCATTCAGCCCTTCAATAGCTGATTGAATGTCATAACTTGAGCCGACAAAATCAGTTGCCGACTTACCATATTTAAGTGCGTATTCGTAACTGGTATCGGTGAGCTGCTTAAGGGCTGATTGACGCACCCCAAGTGATTTAACCTCACCTAATGCTCGGTCCATTTCAATCGCGGGCATTAATGCATTTTGTAATGCGTAACCACTGGCGGCAATACCACCAATGCCGGTAGCCATTTGCATCGTGCCCGCTTGGTAGTTAGACGCAAGCCCATTAAATTGCTGAGTGATTTTTGCAATAGGTTTAGTGATCTGGTCAACTAAGCCCACGGTAAACATCAATGGTTTTGGTAAGCTCATTGCTGATCACTCTCCCCTAAGTTACTCATTCTATTTGCCGCCAAA
The DNA here is from genome assembly GCF_041468565.1 of Shewanella sp. 10N.286.54.B9. NCBI lineage: Bacteria > Pseudomonadati > Pseudomonadota > Gammaproteobacteria > Alteromonadales > Shewanellaceae > Shewanella > Shewanella sp. 10N.286.54.B9. Next base: position 69,919 of record NZ_JBFRIY010000029.1, on the reverse strand, counting down.
AGCCTTATTCACGCCGTTGGCGGTGACAACTTCAAGGCTTTCGAAGTGGTTTTTGTGCAGCCACAACGCACGGGCGATGGACTGCTCACTGTCATCTTCATGGGGCAATTGTTGCCGCCTAATGGCTAACATCTGCTCTAACTGGTTGTTGTCGATTGACTCAACCAGCGCCTTTATTTTTTTACGGCAATGTCCAGTGCGGGCGCGAACTCGCCTTTAAGTGCACCCGCTATTTGCACCTCGGCACCTGGCGATACATCGAGTAATTTCTTTAACTCTTCTTTTTGCGCTTTATCAATCGAGCGCATGGCAAAGTTATGCGAGGCACTGCAGATAGAACCGCCACGCGATACGCTATCAACAAAATCTGCGTGGTCATTCACGGTTAGGTTAAATTTAAAGTCGGTGTTACCTATGGTTAACGTTACGGTCTTGTTCATGCTGCATCCTTATCTTTTCGGTTATTAAAGAGTTCTTTGAGGTTGTTAAAGCCGTCTTTCATTTGGCGCTCGATTCGGTCGCCTAAATCTTTTACATCGTCTTTGGTGGCGTAGGTTTCCGCCACGTGGGTTTTATGTTCGCTTAATTCCTTCGCCGTCGTTTTGTGCGCGTTATATATGGCAACTATCACCGGTACCAGTACGCCCAGCACCAAACTTAAAAAGGCGATAACGACCATTACCCAAGTGGCTACATCGTTCATTTTGCTTTCCCTATTCGGCTAATGATGTTTGACAATATTGATGTAGGCGCAACGTTTGATACCGCTTGATACTTCTGCTGTTTCTCTTTCGTGCGCATACCAAAGTACGAGCGCAGCAGTGCGGTTGGCGTGCCAAGAATTGCAATCACTAACGGCCAGTTGTCACCAATAGCCACGATGGTTTGGTTATCACCGTGATACATGGCGACCGCTAAGAACGACACCAACACAATGACTGAGAACGCCACGATTTTAGCCATCATCATGGCAATAGCCGGTCGTGTTGAATGGCCTGTTTTGTCCACACCCCCCAAAGCGGTTATTACTTTGGTGTGTTCTTCAATGGCGGTAATTTCAACATCAAATTCTTTGGTCAATATTTGCGCTTGCACATCTGCAGGCAGGGCCGCTACGCTGTCTTGTATTTCAGCACCAGTGGCTCTATCACCTAGCTGCTTGTCATCCGGTAAAAACGCATTAACCGCCGTTAAAATGGTGTTACCACCGGGGATCACATCGGCCAAAATAGAGGTGCCGACTTTGCCTAAAATGCTTAACAGGTTCATGGCGAGCTCCTTATAAATGCACGATGCGTTGAAGCCAGCCAAACTGGTACTTTTCTTGGCTTTCGTCTTTCACCGCGATGTTGATGCAAAAGCTAATTCGCTGACCACGCACCGCTTCAATCAGCACCTTCAAGCCGCCTTGCTTACGGTGGTCAACGTACTTATTCAATGCACGCAATGTGCGGCTACCGACCACACCATCAGCGTTTAGATCGGGGTAAAGTGTTTGGCGGTTATTGAGTACATTCAACACTTGCTGCAAACATTTACCTGCACGGCCAACACCAGAGTTAACCCCAAAATCAAAAAGCTGCTCGGTGAGTACTTCACTTAATGGCTGGATTTCATCCAGTTTTAACGGTGCCCAATAACGGTCTTGGTAGATGTTAAAAGCCAGTTCATAAGGCAGGTCACACATAGCACCTTTAAAGCCATACTCACGCGCCACTTTTACCGTAACGCCGTACATGGTTTCGCCGCCGCGATCAGTCGGGTCATTCACATAACCGCCCTCGCGTTCGATGACTTCAGCTATCAATCTGTTACGTAATTGGCTCATCGCTTTTTCTCACTTAAGGTTTGGCAATCAATACAAAGTTGCACACCTGGCACCGCTTGCTGCCTTGCTTGGCTAATCGGCTCACCGCACTCAATACAATGGCTGGCACTGGGCGCTGCAGGTTTAGCGTTACGGCGAAAAGCGTTCGCTCTTTCCTCTGCTCGCGCTTCATGTCTGACCGCTAAATCTGCATCATCCATTCATTACTTCTCCAAGCTGTTATTGCACGATGTGTTCAATTTCATCTGGGCGCAGGTACGGCACGCCATCGATGTGCACAAAGTCAGGGTCGGTAATATCGAACGGGATTTTAAACAGGCTGGCGCTGCCGCCTTTACTGTCGATATCCAGCAGATCACTAAGCTTGATACGGCAACCAAAGCATTCAACCTTGATTTCGTCTTGTGCCGTTTTGGCGTAAAACTGAATGTCGAAGTTTGGTAGCGCGCGCCATGAACCGGCTGCTTTTGCTTGCTGGCTAATCAGCGCAAAGTTAGCCGCGTTAACGGTTAGCTCACCGTTACCCGCCACATCGCCATCGACCGCACCGTCGGGCACACCACCGGTTTGTGACACACCACTATTGTCAGTAATCGACACCGTGGCCGCATCAACTTGGATAGCGGTATCACCCATATGAGTTCTAAAATTCATTCCTGATAAACGCATGTTGCTTGCTCCTCAAATATATTGCGTGAGTCTTAGCGCTTACAGCACGCTAAGATCCAACATGATGTTGACGGTGATTGATTTAGGGCTGTTATAAGGACGCACGACCATGGCAATAGTGACTTTGGTTTTAGTCAGCCACACAATATCGATATCGCCCTCTTTAGGCGGCGTGATATCACCTGGGAACGGCACACCATTGACCTTGGTGGTTTTGCTCATCACCCGTAGCGGCTTCATAAAGTAAGCCTTGTTGAGCTCAATGCTGGCAGGCGTAGAGTTAAGAATGCGGTTAGCGACACGTAAGATGGCGCGAACGCGCACCTCGCGGCTCGCTTTGTGCACCACTCGCAGATTTTCAATCACCTGAAAATCGCCGCCTTCAACGTCAAGCGTTGAGCCATCGCCCCAGTAAACACCCGCCACATCGGGATACCACTGCGGCACACTCAAACGCGCTTTAGCTAAGGTGTTAAGCGTGGCCAACGACAACGGTGTTTCAGCAGAATCAACTGGCATAGTCCCAAGCCCTGCAACCGAGCCTGTCGCCACGCGCATAGGAGAATCTGCAATACTCACACTGCGATTACACAAGCGGCCAGCCAGTACACCCGCGTTATTGCCGTTAAGCTGTGGCACTGGCACCACTAATGGCAGTGCGAGGCCTGCAACCAGTGCGGTGAGTTTGGCCTCATACTGCGGCCATGTTTCGTTATCTTTATCAATGCCAGGTAGTGCAACGATGACTGAGCACCAGCGGCCGTGTGAGCCTTGTAGTGCTAGGACTAAATCTGATGCATCACTAATCTTTTGCGCGGTTGCTTGAACGTCACAGACCACCAATGTTTCAAAGCTCTGCACTTCATTAGCGTGCGTAATGGCGGTGGCTATGGTTTCGTCTGCAGCAAGCGGGTAAGCCGCTGCAGTCCAGTTTTGGCCAGCGTTTAACTGCGCAGCAATAAGTTGAGTGCGTAGGTTGCTATCAACAAACATCGACTCAAGATCGCTTTGTGCATTGAGTGAAAACAACTGGCTCTCTTCTTCTACTGTGCCCGCTAAACCAACAAAGAGAAAGTGGCGCTCAATGGCTTGCACCTCACCCTGTGCTTGGTTTTGGTTGTTTACGGTAACGTTACCTAATGGCATAGGGTTATCCTCTTGTTTGGCTTAATAGTTTGGCTAATTCGGTTTGCACATTGTCAGGCGTATCGCCTAAAAATGGGCGCGGGGAAACTTGAATATCCCAGCTTGATTCCGCTTTAGTACTGCGTAATGTGCGCAGCACTAACCCCGCTTGCCCAAGGGTCAAGTTGTCCATAATTTCAGTGATAGTTGCACGGCGGTAACGCTTGCCTTTGCCTTTTCGGATTCTATAGCCCGACCTTGCTAGTGCTTTGGCTTGGCGTCGAGTACATGGTCCTTTGTAATCCGGTACACCATTGCGCTTTTTGGCTTGTTTAGCGGTGTACTTTTCAATGCCACCCTCTTGTTGAAAAGCAGCCACTCGCCCTGTTTGGGGCGACTTATGTTTAAGCTCTAAGCGGTTAGCACTTTTGACATACGGCTCTAATTTCCTAGTCATTTTTTTAAGCATCTTGGCCTTACGGCCATCGGCTCTAGCGGCAAATTTGTGCCCATCAACCGTGCTTTGTTTACTAATGCGTTTACGCGCTTTGGCACGCTCAAAACGACCAAGCGTTTTTAAAATTCGAGTGCGTTTCTTGCCAGGTAACGCCAGCATGGTTAGTTGGTCTTTCACCGTAAGGGCATTACGGCTGTTCGGCGTGATCACTAAGCTCATGCGTCACCTGCCATCGATACGTGGGTTTCAATACTGTCGGCAATATTGAGCGGCACGAGCGACACACGATAACGGCCACCATTAAATTGCACGGGGCCGGTGTCATCGGGGATCAGTTCGATGTCATCAAGCAGTTCGACTTCTATTAATACGGTGGTGGTGTCTTTGCTTTCCATATCAATATCGATATCAGGATCGGCTAAATCGTAGATGTCGCGCGGCCAATCGCTGTCGAGCAGATAAGCAGAGACCATTGCCAACAGGTTGTAAGGGTTAACTTTGCGATGCGGGAATTTTTCCAGCGCAATCACTGCGCTGTGCTTCCACTTAGCGACTTCATAACCGCCAGCCCCTTTGTCTTCACCGCTTAGTATTAACGTGCCGCGTTCCTGCCAAGCATCAATATTGTTGGCTTTAATGACTGGCGACAGGCTAGCGAGTAGAAACTCTGTTAACTGCTGCAGCTGCGTCTTGGTTTGGTACTGGCTCATAGCGAGTGCACTCCCGCACGACCGAGCCCAAGCAGCAAGCGAACGCTACGGTTTGACTGTGCTAGCATCACATCTTGTTGCTCAGCATTTTCCGCTTTGTTATTACCGGCTTCTTTTTGGTCAACCGCAGAAAAATAGCCCAGCAAGTCGGCATGAGAGCGGGCATAGATTGCCGCGCGGTAAATGCTGACTTGCTGCTCACTGAAATCAGGAACCAGACTGGCGTCTAGGGCGAATGGCACATCCTTGTCTTGCGCTGCGACGGTTGTTGATGTGAGGTATTGAAGTAACTGCTGTTGTACTTCGGCAACACTGCGATTAAGTGAGTCAGCGAGTGCTTGCTCTTCAAAGGTTTCGGGAATGCGGCGATGCTGGCGAAACTCAACGGTAGACATGGCAGGCCAACCACTATCGGTGTCGATAGCGATGCTTGCTTGTGTTGCTGCCTCAAATCCAAATCCGCTCATGCTTTCTCTACCGTTTGGCTACATCGTTAAATTAGGTTCAGTGCAGTTGGCGTCACAGTGGTTTTTTAGCGGTCGCCCGTTAAAACACTCAGCCAGTGCACTGGAGGGTTGGGAGTCGGTCCCTTGCGCTAAGTGCCTTGCTCTTGAGAGCCATAAGCCTCTAACGCACGTATTCTCATTTCAATCTTGTTGCGTACCGTTTTTACCTGAGCATGCTTATGCAAGCTGGCGGCTTTTTCGAGCAAAGCATCAGCTTGCTGCAGGCGGTCAATGTCGCCCACTTGAGTTGGCTTAACCTCACCATTAGTGGTGCGCAGTAACGCCAGCCCTGCAAACTTGTAATACTTAGCCGTGACTTGTTCAGGCAGTTTCCAGTCATTAATAACGCGGTTAAACACCTGGCTAAAATACGGTTCAATACTGTGGCCGTTTTCTGCTTGAATCTCTGCCCAATCAAAAACAGCATCGCTAATAAAGCCTGCCCATTGACGTCGAATTGCGCGTGCCATAGGTTGCTTAAGCTCAATCGCTTTGAGGCCGAGCTCAATGCCTTGGGCAAGATCATCAATGTCAAACAGCCAAACAACGCAATAAGCAAAAATAGGGTTGTCATCAACTTTGTCCTTTTCATGTTCGTTATCAGTCGCGGCTAAGTACTCGTTAACAATCGGTAGCCACTTAGGCAGTAACACGTCACGTTTATGGGCAACTTTATCAGCCCGTCTTACCAAGCCCTTGAGGCGCTTCAAGTCCTCTTCAAGTTCAATAAGCTGCAAGTGCAGGCTTGGCGCGTATTGCGCATCACCTGTTTGGCTTACTTTTTCGAGCTGCTTTTGGCTTTGTCGCTCTTCACGCCAGGCGAGGATTTTTGCCCCGCCGACGGCTTTTTTAATTCGGTAGTCGCTTCTTTAATATCTGCAGCAGCGCTGGCAATATCGTCTGCGCTGTAAGCTAAATCGCAGGAGGCTTCGCTAACATCACTTGCTGCACTGTCGATGGTTATAGCGGCTTGGTTGACGTTATCAGTGGCGAGCTCCACGTTTTCAGCAGCTTGGTTCACACTGTCGGCGCTGTCGCTAAGCTCGGTATTGATTTCGCTAATGTCAGTGACTTGGCCATCACTATCAGTAGTCACTGCAGCCGTTACGCTTTTGTCTTCACCGGCGGCAAGATCAACATGCACTTCAACGAACCGTGCTTTTTGCTCAACGGCAACACGCCCTTGCTCAATAGCTTCGGACTCGTCACAACCGAGCAGTTTGGCCAGTAGCGTTAGTGCTTCGTTGGCGTGCGTCACCGTGATAGATGCAGTTCCCTGCACTGCTTTGTTTTCAGCTGCGCGGCGTTTTTTAAAATTGGCAATAGCACTCATAGCAATGTCCCTGTGAATTCTGGTTCTAATGTAAAAAGGTCAAACGGCAAAGAGGGTTCAGGCACTCAGCGAGTGCCTATTCCTTACGGCCTTTATGCAGGCTTAGCACCGATATGCATATTGGCTTCATCCACAGCGGCATAGCCTTCGAACTCTTCGATGGCATAACCTTCCATGCGCCAGTACTTATCTTCATGCTGCTTGCGGTCTTCCACGTTTTCGGACTTACGCGAACGCGTACCTTTTTGCGTGTAAAGATGCAGGTTAGAAAGCAGTGTTACCACGATGCGTTTACCAGGGAAGAACGGCGGCGTATAAGCACGTAAGCCACCAATGTTTTTATCCATTTGCTGTGCAGCGACACGTTCAGTTGGTTTGTCGGCTTGATTCATTAACTTGGTTTGTGCCGTTGCGGTTAAGTCACTACCGACCAACACAACAAGGCGAGGATCATTACGTAGAGATGGATGAATCAAGGTGTTTTTAAGCTCGGTGACAATCGCATCAAGTGTCTTGTATTCACCGTCTTTCAACACTTCTGCATCAGGGTTAAAGTAGATAGGATCTGTGACAATTTGGTCAGCGGCTTTCTCTTTAACGATTTGATGCCAGCCCTTGTTAACGTCTTCACCCATTGGGTTAGCATCTGGGTCTGAGTTCTCAGCCACGGTTTTACCGTTAAAACCAACACGCAGCATATCGAGTGCAAAACGCAGTGTGGTGTTTTGGCTCATCAACTTCATAAACTGACCTTGAGTACCGCCATTTGCCCAAACTGCTAACGTCGCCCAAGGGACTGTAGAGCAAGAGTCAGTTTCAACTAACTCGTAGGTATGACCGTCAAGCCCGTTTTCAGTTACGAATCGACCATCTTTCTTGCGGCCAGTGGCAATACCATAGTTACCCACTTTAATGACTTGACCTTTAATTTGGTCAACGTCCATAGTGGTAATCATTGATAAGAACGCTACCGAATCCAGCAAAGCTGCTTTCAGTTTGATTTCCATTGGGGCTGTGACGCTAAACTGATGCTGTACATCATCAACGCCATAACTTTTTGCCATGCCCGTGTTGTAAGCAAGTAAACAGGCTTTTGCTAATGCAGTTAAATTCATTGGGAACTCTCTTTTTAGTTGTGAATGTCAGCTATCAATTACCGCGGTTTATACAACCGAGAATGAATCACCTTGGCCTGCAGGATCTGGTTCTTGATTGCCTGTTTCCTTTTTTAGCGCAGCAAAGTCTGTGCTTAGGGCTTCAGTTTTATTCGCGATACCATCAACCTTTTCCATAAGCGATGAGAACTGCTCACTAGTGATCCCGCCTGTTGGTTGCTCATCTTTTGGCGGATCGCCATCAGGGTTATCATCACCTGGAGGGTTAGCTGCCGGATTTTTACTAAAGGTTGCAACCTTGCCTTCCAGCTCATCGACCTTGCCGCCGATACCATCGACTTTATCCATTAGCTGTTGAAACTGTTCTTTGTTCATTGGTTCTTCCTCTTCGATATCGGGTGCCGGTTCAGGCGTGTTATTTCTGAAAAATGTTTCAAGCAAGCCAAACAATCGGCTTTGTACCGACTTGGTCTGTGGCTCTTGAATAAAATCGTTAAATTCGAGGGTTTCTAGCTGGCTGTATTCGTGGTCGTGCTGGTTTTCACCGGCTGAGAATTTAAGGCGGGTCGTGCCTGTTGATGCTGGCGAGTCGGTGACTGCAATACCTTGTAGATACGCTTTACCTGTGCCTTGGTAGTCAGTGTTTGGCTCAATTGACATAAACAGCTTTTGGCCGTCTTTGTTAGCTTCTAACAGGTAATCATTAGCGGTGAGTTTGACGTATAAGCGCAGCTTCCCCCCTGCTGTTGAGGCTTTAACTTCGTCAACTGTGCCCCAGTTTTTACCTTCAAATGGGCCCCACGTTGAGCGGAAGTGTTCAGGCCAAATCATGGCGGTGTATTCATCAACCGAATACTGCGCGGCCATATCTTTAATCCACTCTTTGGTAATCGTGCGACCATCAACGGTAGCACCTTCGGTTGCTGCGATTACCCAGCCTGTTTGCTTGCCCATTTTTGCTACCCACATCAAACGTTATTAATCGATATTGCAGGCAGCATAGCCAGCTAAAACCTTGCTGGCACTTGGTTTGATTCTGAGCAATTCGGATAGAGAGGGTTATCCGAATCCAGCCGAACATAAGTCAGTTATAGGCGTGTCAGTAATGAATACACTGCAGGAAGTTTTCATTTATACGAGTGCATTTTTAGCCCTATGGCTTATTCCCCCGAAATACGCGAGGCCGCAAAAAGGCTCTATTTAAAACGCTGGACGCCCGACGAGATCCGCAACGAACTCAACCTGCCAAATACGCGGGTGATCTACTTTTGGGCGGATAAATACAGCTGGCGCGATATGCTGCGCGAGGAAGAAGTCGACGAAGCCATTGCCCGCCGTATTGTGATGCTAACCGATATTGCCGATAAGTCTGGCGGGCAGATTAAAGAGCTCGACATGCTGATTGAAAAGCATGTAAAGCTCAAAAAGCAGCGTTTAGTCAGTGAAGGCCATTCATTTGGACCAAATAAAAGTAGCAACAAAAAAAGTAAAAGTGACGATCAGCAAAGTGAGTCAGCGCCAAGCAAACGCAAAGGCCGCAAACGTAAGAATGATGTTAGCCATTTAACTGAGGAGGATTTTGCCGCTTGGTACGCCTCTTTATTTGAATATCAAAAAGTGATGCACGAGAACCTGCATCGGCGTATTCGTAACATTCTTAAGTCCCGCCAAATTGGTGCTACCTACTACTTTGCAGGTGAAGCATTTGAGCAAGCAGTATTAACCGGGGATCCGCAAATATTCTTGTCGGCTTCTCGCTCACAAGCTGAAGTTTTCCGCACCTACATTGTGCAAATAGCGCAGCAGTTTTTTGAAATTGAATTAACCGGTAACCCGATTGTGCTGCACACAGCACATGGTGATGCAGAGCTGCGCTTTTTAAGTACCAACAGCAAAACTGCTCAGAGTTACCATGGCCATGTTTATGTGGATGAGTACTTTTGGATTGGTAAGTTTGATGTGCTCAACAAACTGGCCTCGGCCATGGCCACGCATAAGAACTGGCGCAAAACCTACTTTTCGACCCCATCAACCAAAGCCCATCCCGCCTATTCATTTTGGACGGGGGATCACTGGCGACAAGGTAAGAGCGAACGCGAAACCGTAGAGTTTCCGACCTTTTTAGAGTTGCGCGACCGTGGCCGTTTATGCCCAGACAAACAATGGCGTTACATCGTCACTATTGAAGACGCCCTTGCGGGTGGCTGTGAGCTGTTCGATATCGAGGAGCTGCAAGACGAATACAACGCCGATGACTTTAATAACCTTTTTATGTGCATCTTTGTTGATGATGCCGACAGCGTATTTAAATTCAGCGACCTTGAAAAGTGCATGGTTGATGCTGCCCGCTGGCAAGATCACAAACCTAAAAATGCACGACCGTTTGCGAATCGCGAAGTATGGCTTGGCTATGATCCGTCACGAACGCGCGACAATGCGGCGCTCGTGGTGGTTGCACCAGGTGAAAAGAAAGGCGAAAAATTCAGAGTACTTGAAAAGCACTATTGGCGTGGTTTGAACTTTTCACACCACGTTAGTGAAATTCAAAAAATATATGCCCGTTATAACGTCACCTATATTGGCGTTGATACCACAGGCATTGGTACAGGGGTATTCGATTCCATTTCGACATTGTACCCACGCGAAGCCACCGCCATCCATTACAGCGTAGGCAGCAAAAGCCGTTTAGTACTTAAAATGATTGATGTGATTGAGGGCGGTCGCCTTGAGTGGGACGCCGCACACAAAGACATTGCCATGAGCTGTTTATCTATCCGCCGCACCGTCACCGAGTCGGGCGGCGCTATTACGTTTAAAGCCAGCCGCGACAACACCACAGGCCACGCCGATGTGTTTTTTGCCATCAGCCATGCCGTTATTAATGAACCGTTAAACCACGCACATCAAAGGACTTCCACATGGTCGATGCAACACTAACAGCCGCAAACGACGACACTGCAGTTGACGAAAAGAAAAACAGCATAGTGACGTTTAACTTGCCCGAACAAGTCATGCCAAACATGTGGCTCACCGATTATGATTCGCTGTATTACAACGAAGGTGATGGCTACTGGGAACCGCCTGTTGATAGGCATCTTCTCGCCAACTTACCCCGCCGTAATGCACAGCATGGCGGCATTGTACAAAGTCGTGCCAATATGGCCGCGAGTCGGTTTAAATCTGGTGGTATGAGCGCCCAACAAGTTAACGCAGCCTTTTTAAACTTGGTGCAGTTTGGTGATGTGGCTTTGCTCAAGATCCGTAACGGTTTTAGGCAAGTCGTGCGTTTATTTCCGTTGCCCAGCTACCGCACCCGCGTCAGTGACGATGGCGGTGCAGTGGTGCTGGAACGTGACAACCAAGTTAAGCGTTATAAAGCCAAGGATATTATTTGGGTGCGCCAATACGACCCCGTGCAACAAGTTTATGGCTGCGCTGATTACTTAGGCGGTTTACAAGCGGCGCTGCTGGGTGAAGATGCCACACTGTTTCGCCGCAAGTACTTTATTAATGGCGCACACATGGGCTTTATTATGTATGCCACCGACCCGAACCTGGACCCGAATGTTGAAAAGGATTTGCAGGAGAAAATACAAAACAGTAAAGGCGTGGGCAATTTTAAGTCGCTGTTTGTGAATATCCCCAACGGTAAAGAGAAAGGGCTGCAGATCATCCCCGTGGGTAACTTTGAATCAAAAGATGAGTTTGGCAATGTTAAAACGGTCAGTTCACAAGATGTGTTTAACGCTCATCGTTTTCCGCCCGGGCTCGGCGGCATGGTGCCCACTAATACAGCAGGCTTTGGCGACCCCGAAAAATACGATGCGGTTTATTTTAAGAGCGAGACAAAGCCGCTGATCAACAATGTGGCCGATGCGGTTGCCCGTGATGTTGAGGTGGGTGGTAAGTTGAGATTAATGTTTGATCTGGGCTAGACCAAAAAAAACCGCCTAGATGGCGGTTTTACTTGAGCAACGTTTATCCAAGAATCGGTGGCTCTGTATCTTGAATTTTAAAAATAGTCATAATTTTTCTCATACGTGACTCCAGCTAACAATACGTTTTATTTAGTATAAAACATTTTGTGGGTTTTATACGCACTTTCTTAATTAATTTCAACAAAAATCAATTAATATTACGCAATAATTCACTCGGTGACATCTAAAACTACCTTATGTTTAGATAAGAAGTCAATAAACTTATTTTCTTCTAGAACCTTCTTAAAGTCACCTTCTAAATCACTTGCAATAGCGGCTTTGACTGGCTCATAATCCAATTCTAATGCTCTTTCTAAGACTTTAACTATCTCTGATACATCCCTTTTCAAAAGTGCCATATAGCAAGCCTTGTTGTAATACAACATACCTTGTGGCTTCTTAGAACAGTCTATAGCTACATCTATATCTTTCAGAGCTCTGGATACTCGACCAACCCTTTTGAGACAATACGCCCTTCTCCACAAGGTATTAGAATCCTTGGGATTATGTTTCAAATACTCATCCATATACACTAACGCCTCTTCAAAATTCTTCTTTATCATATGTAAAGAACCTTGCAACTGCATTTGCTGAATTTCTATTGAAAGGGTTTTTTCTGAAGCTGTTTTTGCCGTTTGCTCCGCATGCTCAGCCTTATCATTAGCTTTTTGAAGCAGCTGTTCAGAGATCGTCGATGCAAACCTTTGTGCTACAAATGCGGCTGCGCTACACATCCCCAAGAAAACATAAAACTGTTGATATTGTGGAGAAATATCTTTTAGCAAACTACTACCTATCATCTGTAAAAACAATGGCACCATAAATGTAGCTAAAACTCCAGTAATAAGGTTCCTAGCTAACTTTCGATGGCAATATGGTGAATCATAATCTGTATTTAACCATGACAACCAACCACCTAACAGGCCAATCCCCAACATTAAGACCATAGGGCTATGCACCCAAATACCGGCAGTAACGGCGCTATCTACCAAATTATCTTGAACCGTAACCAAATCCATGTCGGTAAATACCTTCTAAATATATAAATATAAAAAAATTTGCTCAATGTTATATATAGTTATAATGAATGTCATCAGATTTACTACATAAAATAGAGCCTATTTAGCCATAAATTAACAACACTGTTTATAAAAACAGTGTTGTCATATAGAATAACCAGACTATAACAACTGAGAAGTCAATATGCGGGTACTTTGTCCGGGCTGTGGTTCTGTTGCGATAATCGGTAAAACAAACCGACTGAGCCTTGCCCATGCCGATCTGTACTGTTCATGCTCTGACCCTGAATGCGGCCACACGTTTGTGACCAGTTTAAGCTTTAGTCACACCCTAAGCCCAAGCGCACGAACGTCCAGTGCTATTGTGTCGGAACTTGCTCGTGCCCTTTCGCCAACTCAGCGTCAGCAACTTCAACAGGAGTTGAACCTTCTATAGCTAAATCCTTATACTGCACTGCATAACTCATTAATACGTCTCCGAACATTGCGTGCCACAAGTCCTTGTCTGTCTCTGTATGTAATGTTGCAAACAATTCACTTAGCATGTCCATCTTTTCGTACAACATAAATTCATCAGTCATTATTCTACTTTCCATCGTTTGGCACACCAACTGCGGTGCCTAACCTATTATTCACATATATCGTCAATTCTATGATTACCAAATTTGAATTAGAGCCGTCATTGAAAGCTCAACATTACATTCGCCTCAAGGAGCATGTTTAGCAATCTCAGTAATAACATCAGTTTCACTAGCTTGTTCAGGGACTAATTCAAGGTTTTGACTAAGCTCCTCTAACGACTTAGCTAATTCATTTGACTGGCTAATTGCCAAACCCATGAATGTTGCTCTAGCCCAACTGATGGCATCAGCCAATGATTGACACCCAGTCTTTAGGGTCTTCCCAGCGCCATCACGAACAACAAAATTTTTAATAACTTCCTTACCATCGATTATTTCTACGATATATCCGGCCCTAAAGTCTCCAAATCGGCTGATGCATTTGAACTCTAGCATTGGTAGCTCCTTGTTAATTTTTAGTCAGATAATAAAAATGTCATTGAATGAGCTGCTAATAAGCCATAACAGGGTTTTCAATGAAAACTTTCTAGCCAATAACGGGTTGTTTTTTTAGCATGAATCAATAATTTCGGTCCGTAAACCTACATTTAGCCGCGAAAATAAATACATTATTTTTTCTAATGAAAGATCGCCATTGTCACAGCTAAACAATAAGAGGTAATATTACACAACAATTCAAAATAAACAGTCACTTAAGCCTATAAACCCTTCTGACAATATAAAGATTAAAAGTGATTTTAAGTAAGTAAAAACCACCTTAACCAGCATTCTATAAATGGTTTTTAATAAGAATAAATCATAAAAAACACATTTTGCCTCTTGCGTGATTTACGAATTGTGGTAGCAACTAAAAATAGCTAGCTCTTCACTAAAATAACCACTGATCATTTCAGTTTATCCACCTCTATAACTTCGTTCACTAATAGAACATTATTGCTTAAATGGCTTTGACGTCAAGCAAAAAAACAAGCTAAAGCATTGATTATAAACAGATGATTTATTACATCATTTGTTTGGATGCGAACATAAGAGATCTATTAACAATGAATGTATCCATCAATTATGAACACTAGCTAACTAATGTTTGTTTTGGTTATTTCCTTATCACTTGATACTGCAACGCAAGATCTGCAGCATGATTCAACTTCGCCAATGCCTGGCTAAAATGCTGCTGAGAAACTTGATAACGCCAATAAGCCCTCTTAGCGGGCAGGCCATCAACCAAGTGCGCCATTAGCGCATCAACTTTCGCTTGGCTACTTATGCGGGTCATCTTAAGCAACACTCCCACTCCCTCAGCGGTTTCACGCCCTTGAACAAGAACCTTTAACGGTCTTGAATTATTAGAAGCAATCAAATTCATTCTCCTCATGATCAAACAACCGCTCAAACTGCAACTGGCCGTTACTCACCCACCAAATACGACCAGAATCAGTAAAGACTCTTAACCCCTTAGCAAGCTGCTCAAGCGAATAAGGATCGACAACACCGTGAGAGGCTAAATAACGCAAAGACTCTGCAGAGAAACTAGGCTGTTCAGCCGACAAAATCGATTCTGTACAGTTATTCCCACAAGTCCAAGTATCGCCGCTGCCGCGACTCTTAGGGCAAGAGCAACTGCCAACAGCAACCGCTTTCTGCTGCTTCCACTTTGGCATTGGCAACTTGTCTTCTTTGTTCTCAATACTGCTGTTAGTTCTAAAAATGGCAGCGCGTTCTTCCTTCAGCTTCTTGTAATTAGCTTTTTCGTTTTCATCCATGGTTCTAAGCGTCCACTTCTCACCACGGGTAATAAGTGATCTCACTTTGGTTTCACCACCATCGACGGTAGCCAAAGCGCATAAGCCAAGCACCCGCTTGGTCATTTCGCCAAACTCATTGCCGCATTCAGTCTCTTCATATTCAAGTTTGATAGGATTAACCGTTAAGGCTTGCTCAAAAGCTTTCCAATTTGAGCTTTCAGCCGCCGCCCTGGCATGTTCTATTTCAGCAGGTTGTGGGCACTCTTTTAACCGTCTAAGTTCACGCCATACCTGCACCGATGAAGATCCAAAAAATTGAAATTGCCGTAGACGATAACGGCTAGCCCATGCCGCCGCATTCGCCGCACCATCATTTGCTGACAAGCCAGATTCAAAATCTAACTCGCCCTGCATATGTTCACCTTTGATGTTTTTCGACAGGTATTTAACGATGTAACCCACCGCCGAACCTTTGGTTTTATCTATAGGTTCAATCTCTAAGCGGTGTTCTGCTGCGCCCTCTTCATCGCCATCCACCTCAAAGGCGTATTTTTCAAGTAATGCTTTTAATACATCGCTATGTTCAGGATGAACGAAGATCAACATGTGCCAGTGTGGTGTACCGTCTTTGTGGGGTTCGCTAACTCGTAGCCCCTGAACTTTGATTTTTCGATAGGATAAAGCTGAGCGGATTTTGCGCCATTGGCCAGACAGGTAGGCTTGCGTAAACTGCGCGTTCTCGCAGTTCCATTTATCTGAATTGAAGTGATATTTACTGGGGGCGGTTAAGGTGACCATAAAGCCCACCTTGCCTTGCTCTTCTGCAACCTCTTCCAGCCCACGCGCTCTAACAATGAGTTCAACGAACCGATTTGACGGGTTAGCCGTACCCGCCATAGCGGCATCTATCAACGGCAGAATGACTCCCGCCTCTGACTCAATCATGGTGTTCTCTAACCACTCACGGCCACTCTTTTGTTGCTCGCACCACTCGTTAAAACTTTCGCGGCTTAGGTATGGACTCTCTTCACCCACAAGACCGGCGGCAACATTCAAATGCTCACAACACAAGTCACGCAATGAACGTAACTGGTTAAGCCACCACTTAGGACTGGTCATACGCAAAATGGCACACTCTGCCGCTTCGATAATTTGGTTACGTTTTACGTCTGCGTAATCAGGTGGGTTAACTTGCCAATGCAGGCAAACTGCAGCTGCAGCGTCATACGCTTTTAAAAAGGCCACATCACCACTGTAATGGCTGGCGCTGTCTTTCACTTCATCGAGTACCGCCAGAGCCAAGCGGTTAGCCACATCTTTGAGGCGCTTGCTTTTGCGGTATTTGATTAAATCAAACCCGCCGTAGTGAGTCGTTCGTTTACCGTTACTTTCGTTAACGTGTTTTGACGTGGTACTTAAAAAGCTACCGACGTTATGAAACGGGTATTTAAGCCACACCTTATTGATAACGTCGGTGGTATTCCGTAGATAAATATTGGCACTGCGCACTCTATTGCTTGGGTTACCACCCGCTAAGCTCAAGCGACGCTGGTATTCTTCTGTAATTTTAAGGCGAATGTTATTAGGCAGGTGACTTAAGCGGGTATTGGCAAAGCTGCGATTACTATTTAGTACCGTATGATTTGGCGATACTTGTTCGAGTAACTCGTTAACCTCTTTGAGTGACTGGCGTGCATTTCTGTGAGCAGGTAAAACCGCGGTTCTATAGCCATCAAGAAAGTTGAGTTGTTGATATTGCTCAAACGTTTTCGGCTCAACTTTTTCAATGTGCTGGTAATTAGCAGTAAATACACATTCACGCCCCTGCGGCGGTGCTTTAACAAAACCAGAAAAAACAGCCGAGGGCAATGCCTCGGTCTGTGGGGAAAGTGTTGGGCTATACATTATAAGCCCTCGATACCGTGCATCGCCTTAGCTTTTTCCAGCGTTCGACGGATCCCTTTAGCAAAGTTCGTTAGATCATTTCCCAACGCTTGCCAATATAAACAGTTCAATGCACCTGTATGTTTGGCAATAGATAAGTAGCTTGAGTCGGCGCACGTATGCTGATGCTCAACATAGTGTTTAACGTCGCTCACTAAAATGCGCTTTTCTGCTCGGTAATGGTTAAGCAAATGTCTAAAGGCTGCATTCTTCATTTATGCCACCTTTGAAATTTGGTTCACGTGAATATTGTTACGGATTGCTATCAATCTAATCCGTAGTGTTTTAGCGACAGGCAGCTCAAGAGATTCAGCTAACGTTTCTAATGACTCGATCACCGACTCAGCTACTATGGGTTTAATTGGGAAGCTTGAGTGATATAGAGCGTTAATGACTCTATTAGCTTCATTGCGAATAGCATCATCAGTTGTTAAACTCTGTATTGTCGTATCCATAATGGTTATTCCTTAGTACGTATAATTGATTTGGGCGACACGGCCACAACCGGTGCAACGGAAGTGGCTTTTTTGTGCCCGCTATTTAATGTTCAAGTTGATTAGTTCTCGATCTATTGGTCAGCTTTGGGCGCATATTGAAACGGTCTCGACTCAACATAGCCCTACCAAATGTGTTATTGATTTCGCATAAAGCAATAATAGAAAGACGTATTTGCTCACGTTCACAAGCAGTCATTTTGTCGAGCGGTATATTAATATGAGTACTGGGTTTAAGTTTTGCGCCGTAGAGGATCATGGCTTTTTGTTGGTCAGACAATTTACTATATCGACTTGCCACACAGCTGCGGTCCAATAAGTCACGCAAAGCGTCAACACCGTGTTGAACGCGCACCACATCGTTGGCGGCAGGCTTATTTGTTGGTAAGTCAGTTTCTAATCTCGGCGTTTGTTCGCGCTCAATCTGCTGTAAAGCTTTCATAGAATCTCCTTTTACGTTACATCAGGCCAGGTATGGGCATAGTTTGAAATGCATCACTGGCGACGGTTAGCACAGGTATCGCTTGAAACTTCTGCTCAACGTCGTGTACAAAAATGGCAAGTTCTGCCATTACGTAAGTGGCACGTTTTACTGTTTCGTGCCGCATACGTTCAGTGACACGTTTAGTGGTTTTAACATCGAGTGCGAGTGCGCCCAGCTGGGCGGTGTTTGCAGATATATCAAGAGCGCGATCAGTCAATGGGGTTTGGTCTGCATTCGCTAAGCCGCCCAAATTGACCGACGGGGCACAATTGAGTTCAAGCAGAATGCCATCAACGATACATCGGTTATTACTGGCTTTACTGATGTTAACGAGTTCGTGAACAGAGAGCTGATGCGGTTGTTCGAGACACAGCTTATTGCGTAACATTTGGGAGCGGTAAAAATTAGCGGCCTGTGCGACCTCTTTTAAATTCTCATCCTGCGCGAACTGTCGTAAAGCGCCGTTTAAATGACTGACCTGTTCGTGACCCTGTTTACTGCTGTTGTCTGTATACATGTTCGCAAATTCCATTTTTGCTAATATTCAATTGAAGAGAAACGTGACAATTTGAATAGACGGTTAATTAGTACGCTTCAGCTAACTCAGCCGCTTCCTTGGCTAGCGCTAACATGTTGATGAAAGGTCGTTCTTGCGGTTTTAGTTTCGGCCTAATCGGAAGGCGCCCTTCTCTTACCTGCGCACGTACGGCACTCGGTTGAATGCCTGCTCGGCGGGCATACTCTTCAAATGAAATGAAAGGTGCGTCAATTTGATATGTGAAGTTGCTCATTTGGTGTTATCCTTTTACTTAATAGCGTTTGTGTCTATAAGTTGTCGAGGCTGACAGACACTGCATTTAACTTACGAGTGAGATTACACCCAAATGAGTGGATTCGTCAAATATAAAAACGACAAAACGTTTAAAGAACTTAACAAACCGTTAAATTGTGATGGTGGAAGACACCTAATCGAAAGGTTAATCCACCTATTTGAAGTTAGAAATCGTGTCGAATTGAGTGAACTTATAGGTGTAACCCCTGCCACCTTATCAACTTGGACGACTCGCCAGACAACACCCTATGAGTTGTTGATTAGGATCCATCTGTTAACCGGTTGGTCTATGGAATACCTGTGTTTTGGCAAAGGTGAGCGCGGTGGGAATAACGAGGCAACAGAGAGCTCTAATTATAAAATACGCGAATCAAGCCTCACTTATCATCGAAGTGTTTTAAAAGTTTTCACGATAAAAAATGGTAGCCTTGAACCTTACGAAAAATTTGAAGCGACAGATAACGTCATTGGTCACTTCAAGATTAAAGGTAACGATCACGACCTAGTAATCAAAGACTCTGATAATTTGCTATTTATCAACTCAGAAGAAAATGAGGGTGTTTCAGGTAAATATCTATTCTCCACAAATAATAGATATCAACTCGGAGAGCTAAAGCTCTTGCCCGATGGCAATACCTATCTGTTAGATGGTGATGAAAAATATCCCATCACCCCAGAAGTAACCAAGATCCACGGTAAAGTGGTTTCAGAGCTAAAAAGCGTTTAAACGAGTTCTCAATTAAAAGGATTTAATGATGAGTAACAAAAATCATATTAGTGACATGGAAAAAAAATTAGCACAATTGAAAGCTAACCATGTCGATACTCCAGCCCAATCAAAGGCGAGAAAGTTAGTTAAGCCTCTTTTTATGACCCTTGGTTTTACATTCCTTGGGTTATTTATCATGTTAATTTTCGTGCCTAGTAGTAAAAACCAAACAATAGTTAGCACGCAATCAATAGCTGAGGCTATACCCCGTGAAGTAGCTACTGCATCATCACCAGACTTGAAAGTACTGAACACGTTTGTAACATCGATAACTACTACCCTCAATAAAAAAGAAGCACATACACTTTCTTTAACTGATGATTCTAAAGAAAACAATTGTACTATTGTGTTTACTCTTGATTACTTGATTGCTGGAGTCGGCGAACTAAGCAACGTGAAACGTAACCAACCAGACTTTGATTTCAGTTGTAGCTGGACTGATAAATATTATGTACTTTCGAGCAATCACGATACTTATGCAAAAGTTCAGATAATTGAGGCCGCTGAGGGTATGCCAATGAAAGTTGGTTTCAATGCAAAATTGACAACACAAAAAGGTGAGCAAGCAACCTTTATCGCTGAGGATGTTGAGATTAAGAGGTTTTGGTAATAGAAAGTCTAATTCCTTTCAATGGAGATCTAAATGATGGAGCCTGAATCGTCAGTTCAAATGACAGTTTGGTTTAGCAGTGCAGCAGCAATTATAGCGGCGTTTATTCTTGGAGTAGTTTCCTTAACCGTTACTACTATCGCCAAAGAACAGAAAGTTTCCGAATTTAGGCTAGCTTGGATTGATGCTTTTAGAGTTGATATTGCTGAGTACATATCTCTTTGTTTTGATTATGTCAGTATATCTAACAATATGACTTGCGATGATAAAGAGCCAAAAGAGAAAGTGCTGTTTGAAAGTGGAAGCGCGAACTTGAACCCTAATATATTGGCTTTTAATTCATCCGAGGCAAGAATAAAGCTTCGCTTAAATTGGGATGAGCACACTGAGATAATGGCAACTATATCCCAAATATCTAAATGGCGTAGTAAGTACAAAAATGGAACAGCCACTAAGTTGGATCTAGAGGATTTAGTTGAAGTGTTACTGTCCGATTCGAATAAAATCATTTCCTATGAGTGGAAAAGAGTTAAAAAAGGAGAGTTTCTGAATCGTGTCATTATTTCAGCAGGAAGAATAATAGTTACTGTATCACTATCAGCAGCTTTAACTGCAGGCATTCTCTACAAAGTAATAACTTAGGTACCAAAGGTAGATAAACCATGTCTATTCGTAACTTAAAAGATGGCAGCAACAAACCTTGGAAACTCGACATACGTGTCGACGGCAGAGAAAGCAAGCGCATTAGAAAAACCTTCGCCACCAAAGGTGAAGCTGCTGCTTATGAAGTTTTTGTTTTAAAGAAAGTCGACGCTAAACCTTGGCTGGGGGAAAAGGTGGATAACCGCCGCTTATCTGAGTTAATCGAACGCTGGCATGATTTGCATGGGCGACAACTGACCCAACCCGCTCAGCGAATGACTAAACTCAAAATGATTTGCGGTGCGTTGGGTGACCCTGTCGCACACAAGATCACAGTTAACGATTTTGCCAATTACCGTCAAATGCGTTTAGATGGTGAAGTCGCCGACGCGCAAGGTAATAAGACCAAAGTAAAACCAAACACCATTAACCACGAGCACGCCTACTTAAACACGGTATTCAATACGCTTAAAAAACTGGGGGAATGGTCATTACCCAACCCCTTAGATGGTATTGAGCTGTTTAAAATTGAAGACATCGAATTAGCATTTCTTTATAAAGAAGAGATTCCCGTTGTACTGCGCGAATGTGCCAATGCCAAATATGAGCACCTTAAAACTATTGTGCTTATATGCTTGGCCACTGGTTGCCGCTGGTCAGAGGCAGAAAGCTTACGCGGTAGCCAAATTGCCCACAACCGCATTACCTTTGTTAAAACCAAAGGTAAGAAAAACCGCACCGTCCCCATTGCCCAAGAGTTGGCCGACATACTGCCCCGCGTTCGTGGACCATTATTCAGGCCATGCCGGAAATCATTCGAACAAGCTATTAAACGAACTGGCCTAGAATTTCCAGACAGGCAAATGACTCACATCTTACGCCACACATTTGCCAGCCACTTTATGATGAACGGCGGTAATATCCTGGTACTAAGGCAGATACTCGGCCATTCAGATATCAAAGACACAATGCGTTACGCCCACTTCGCCCCCGATCACCTGGATGACGCTATCACCAAAAACCCAATAGCAGGATTACTCAATGTCCACACCTAACCAAATTGATTTCATTTGCTTTAAAAGAGACACTGTTCTTCTTACTGATGCGACGATAAAACACAAAAGAAATTTAATATTCCTATCAGCACTTAGCTTGGTATTAGTATACCTACCAACTTTTGCAGACATTGATTACATTGGATCTTTTTTAGGTATGAGGTTTGGTACCCAAAGTGACATTTCTAACCCTGGAATAAAAATTTACCATTTAATTTTCTTCACTAGCGTTGCACTTATATATGAGCTAGTAATGTTTAAACACAATTACCAGGAGTCGATTAAAGCATTTAATGAAGTAGTCAAGCCTTCAAAAAATGATGATAGAGCATACTGGAGAAAAACTATCGACTTGCCAATTAGTACTTTAAACGAACAATTCAAAACTACTGAAAAAGAACTATTCAAAAAATTAAGTGAAAATTCTGAAAAATTTAATAGTTTAGCTAAAACAAGAGTTGAAATTGACAACATAATTGAGGCACTAAACGCTGATATTCAGCCTTATATAACTAAGATGAATAACGAATACCGTAGGCTATCAGGTATCCAATCCAATTGTGGAAAAGTATCTAAAGAAAGCCCATGTTCACTACTCTCTGAAAATAATGCAGAACAATTGGGTGAATTGGCTAACAGGATCACTAGAATCATAGAGGTTTATAGTTCGCATGAGAAAGTGCAAAGTAGTGAGCTTCTTAAAGAGCTTACTATTACTTCAAATTTAACAAATTTTTATAGGGAAACTGAAGCTAGTATTCTAAGCCTTAATAGTAACTATGAAGAAACTAAAAATGTGACAACAAAGCTAATAGATACAATTATGCAGTCATCTTTAGATAGGAATAAAAATGAATTTATTAACTATAAAATACCAAGATATTTGTCAACTACCGCACTAATTTTATCAGCGTTAACAATATTGTATGAGCTATTACCATTTTTAATTCCTGAAATAATCAATCTGTAAAACATCTTATTCTCGCCAGTGGAGGAAAAGCTTTGGTAAATAAATACTCCCCCTCTACGATGTCACAGATACAATGCGTTACGCCCACGTCCCCCACCGACGTAATAACCATTAACCGACTTGGAGTTGTCACAAAATGAAGATAACTAGAAACGTTATAGTAGCGGTCATTATTGGCTTTTTTCTTATCTTATTAGTACCCTATTTGATGACTTTTAATGGAGGCCTATCTAATGATTCTAATCAGTGGGCACATTTCGGCACCTACATTGGTGGCACACTAGGGCCTATTGGTGCTTTTCTCGCATTCTGGGGCTTGATACAACAAAATAGTATGTACAGACGAAATGCAGAACTCGAACGAGTAGTGCTGAAATTAGATCAATTGGATAGCGAGATTGCGAGTCTTGCGACACATTGCCTTGGTTACACTACCAATCCTGGCCAGTACGAAAGAATCAAACATGATTTGACCTCACTTCTACTTCGTTATGATCCAATGTCGACAAAATTAATAGAGGAGAAGCGGGAGACATTACTTGGAAATAAGACCGGACTGCAAAGGCCTGATGATAATTACAGAGCCGTATCATCAATTTCATCTAAAATAGTTTTAATAGAACGATATCTACACTCAATAAAAACCTTGGGCAACGAAATTGAAGTTGCACGGTACAATGACAAATATCACCATTTACTAAAAGAATTGAAATTAAAGAGTTGGATTAACTTTGATAAATTTGAATAGTGAATTTTTGTCACGTTCTCCTTCTACTATTAAAGTGTCCACAAAGTGCCCACAGAGGCCAACAGCTACCGATAGTGAACTATAGCCACAAACGCGTAAGCTTCTGAAAAGATTGTAAGTCGTTGATTAACATGCGCCATGGATAGGATGTAGGCTTTTTGGACGCGGGTTCGAGCCCCGCCGCCTCCACCAAATATAGGAACGAAGACACCCTAGGGTGTCTTTTTTTCTGCCTGCGATTTATAAAATCAATGACTTAGCGTACGTTAAGAACCGAAGACTCACGACAAAGCCTTGAGGTAATGGGAACACTAATAGTAACATCAGGCCACATTACAGATTACTGGTGTTCCTATTATGGCTAAAACAACGACTCCTCTTACAGCAACTCAGGTATCTAATGCAAAAGCTAAAGAGAAAGAGTACAACCTCTGCGATGGCCGAGGATTGAGACTAAGGATAAAACCCAACGGTTCAAAGATTTGGCTAATTAACTTTAAAAGACCTAGTACAGACAAACGAACAAATTTTAGCTTAGGCTCCTTCCCCGATGTTTCATTGGCCAATGCTAGAAGAAAGTGTGATGAAGCCAGAACCCTTCTATCTCAAGGAATCGATCCACAACACCACCAGCAGCAACAGAAAGATGCTGTAAAAACAGATGCTGAAAACACCCTCAAGTCGGTAACTGATGCTTGGTTTGAAATTAAAAAGCAGAAGGTTTCTGAAAATCACGGCCAAAAACTGTATCGTCGCCTTGAACTGTACTTGTTCCCAGCCCTGGGTGAAACACCAATCAGTGCCTTAACTGCCCCACAAGTCATCCAAGTTCTCAAGCCTGCAGAAGCTAAAGGCAATGTAGAAACCTGTAAGCGGGTGATCAGCTGGCTAAACGAAGTGATGACCTTTGCGGTAAACACAGGCTTAATACACTCAAACCCACTAATTGGTATCGCTGCCGCCTTTGGCGTTCCAGAGAAGCGACAAATGCCTACCCTCAAGCCAGAAGAGCTACCAGAGTTTATAGAAGCACTAACCTACTCCAACATCAAGATAACCACACGATGCTTAATTGAACTGCAGCTGCATACTATGACCCGCCCTGCGGAAGCCGCGAAAGCGAAATGGATTGAAATTGATTTTGATAAGCAGTTGTGGACGATTCCAGCTGAGCGCATGAAGATGAAGCGTGAACACATCATCCCACTCACACCACAGGTCATATTGCTACTAAAGCGCATGCAAAAGATCAGTGGTGACTTGGAATACATATTCCCCGCAGATAGAAACAAACATAACCACACCAACACCGAAACAGCCAACATGGCTATTAAGCGTATGGGCTTCCAAGGCCGCATAGTGGCGCATGGTATGCGTGCGTTAGCTAGCACCACATTAAATGAACAAGGCTTTGATGCTGAGCTTATTGAAGTATCACTTGCCCATGTAGATAAGAACACCGTTCGTGCCGCTTACAACCGAGCAGAATATATCGAACGCAGAAGAGAAATTATGTGCTGGTGGAGCAACCGTATTTGCCAGTCAGGGCAAGCACGGTAGCTAGGAGTCTGCCTCAATAATATTTTTATAGCCTCACTAGCTAGGATTACAAATGACTAAAAGTCCGTTGATAAAATACTTTAACCACGTGCCTGATAAATGCTCCATTGCCCGAGCTGCGAAAGCATTTGGCCTTGATAAAGAAGACTTCCTGAATTGGGCTCACGACCATGCTATCAAGCTCTATGTCAGTTTAGATATTGGCTTAGGTATCACTGGCGATGGTGAAGAAATTAATGATTACATGCGCCATTATTCGATCACCGAGAATAGGATTAGCGAGCAATTAAAAACGTTAAAGCAAGATCAGGCAGAGCTTAAAAGAGCATTAGAATTAGAGCTAGAGAAGGTACAGCATGAACAATTATGTTTACATCCAATCCTCTCTGCCATATCACTAGCCCCCACCGAAAGCAGAAACCATAACGGTTACGAAGCGTTGGGGCGCTGGGTTATCCCACCATGCTATGCACTAGAGTTTATGAATAATGAAACGGTAAAAATTGATGAACTGTTCACTGATTTCTCAATGATGTGTGGTGTTGAATTAGACAAGCCATACACGGCTAATATTAACAAGCTCAGTATTGCTAAAGAAGACTTACAAAAAATTGCTCAGAGTCTTAAATCTGGAAACCCGCTACCTATTCTCAACTGCGACGAGCCCCCCTTTCACTCCGAAGTCAAAAAGCCCAGAAAACAACGAGAAGACCTCGGATCTATCAAGCTAATTGAAATGCTATTAGACCGAGACAAAGACTTAACGGGTGTAAAAACCATCAGCAAAAAATACGATATCTTAGAAGGAAGTTTAGCTAAAGAAGGGAAAGTAATGCCCATATCAAAAAGAACATTACAAAACTTACTAGCAAAGCTCAAAAAGTAATCCCTTTCATTATTTGAATAAGCTAGCCATTCAAAGTGCGCAAGATAAACTTAGTGAGATTATCTTGCGCATAAAAAATATAAATATATCGCTATAAATATCAAATAACTAAATCATAAAAACTTATCTTGCGTGCTCACCTCTTTATCTTGCCCCCTTTTCAGCACTTCCTTTGTGATGATGCAGTTGTTCGATTCGATACAAACTGTAAATTAATGAGGAGATCCGATGAAGATCATCAGACTAAAAGAACTAACCGCAAAAACAGGCCTTTCCCGTTCTACCGTATATGAGTTGATAGCAAGTGATCAATTCCCTAAGCAGTTTCCACTAGGTCCAAGATGTGTTGGCTGGGTAGAGCAGGAGGTTGATGACTGGCTAACAGAGAAAGCAGCAAAGCGTAACCCAACTATCCATTAACCCTTAACTTAACTCTGTTTGCCCCTGAATGTAGGGGCAAGCTTCACTAAATAAGCACCATTCAATGGTGGGAAAATTATGAATAATAGTAATGCTTGGTTACCTAAACATTTAGAGCAAGAAAACGTCAATCAAATAGGTTATAGCAAACTCATCAGCCCCATAAAAATGGCTAAGCTGCTTAATATTCACCGAACGACGCTTGACCGATGGGTAAAAAATGGTGAGTTCCCTGAACCTATCCGAGAAAATGGACGAAGCAAAGGCTGGAAATATAGCGATTACATAGAGTGGTTAACCATTAAAAGCAAGACAATACTAAGAGTAAATCAACTCCACTAACACTAGTCCTGGCCCTTAGCGGTACATAGAAGACCTAATAAGCCTTTATGCATTCCCAGGTGCTCTTTTTACCACATAAATTCTGTATGAATCTCAGCATAGCCCTTTGGTGTAGTGCCATTGGGCAATGTTTTTGGCCGAAATACGGCGGGTTTTATTATTATGCCCCTACCAAGACCTGACAATAATCAACCCTATGTGTATCAAGACCAAATTCTCCCTATCCAGAAATTAGCAGGAGGTGTCAATAAGCAGATTATGAATAACCTCATCAGTCAGATCAAAAATATGCAAAGTTTATACTCTAGATTATTGCTGGTGCGTGTTGATATTAACCTCTACCAATCGAGCGGTAAAAATACACTTATCAGCAAGTTCATGAGGCAGCTAGTCAGGTCACTAGAGTCTCATTACAAATCTATCGTTGGTTACTTCTGGGTCCGAGAACAAACCGCACCGGAAAACAATATTCATTACCACTGCTTCTTTATCCTTGATGGCAGGAAAGCCAAGAACTCTTTTGGGCTAAAACCACATATTGAACGTGCATGCTATCTATCAGCAGACATAAGCTATTACTTTCCAGATAACTGTAACTATGTCATTAACCAAAACGACACAAATAGCCTGTTACTCGCCATCTACCGGACCAGTTACCTTGCCAAGAACAGCACTAAAGAATTTACGCCTTCAGGAATTAAGCGTTATGGTTACAACAGGATAAATTAGAACTCAAACTTTAGACTTTCCTGCAAAAAATTGAGTGCTTTATACTCAAAAATAATTAAACCAATATTTGTGGAACGGTTCGGCTTTTGATCCAAAAAATCAAAAAACCGATAACTAAGCCATTGAGTTATAGAAAAATAAACAGCAAAAATTAAAAAATAATCATCAAAAATTCGTCACGGAAATCGATCACTTTTATGCGCCATAGTCATCTCATAATTAAAAGACAAAATCGATACGCAAAAATGCCTAAATGCTATGAAAGCAATCCAAAAAGTAGCAAATTGCAAGACAATCAATTTATGTAACGTGGAAGGTCCGGATTAGCATCATAAAGTAGCTCTTTATATGATGCCCATTCAGCAAAATTTAGTTCAATGGAGTGGTGTTCCATATAAATAATAACGCTGGATTCATTTTGTTTATAACTAACCACCTTATCGGTATAGCTTGTTTCTTTATTGCCGCTTTTCACCGTTAGCAAAACATGTCCAGCAGTTTCATCTGTTTTTAGCTGCATACACAGCCCCCCGATTGATGACTCTCTGGAAAAAAGTCCTACATACTTGAATGCCTTTGAGGTGTTTTTATCGTGAAAGAAATCCTTGAACAATTCACTTTTATCACCAAACCCCGAATCCATCAGCCCTTGCTGCGAGTATTCCAACCAACGTTCAAGAGCACTATCGATGCCAAATTGTTTATCCATTAGACCTTGTGAATACAATGCAGGGTTTGTAGTAAGATCTTCTGCATGGAATCGGCTATTGGAAATTAATGTACGTTCGGCTTCATTATTCGGGACACGATTAAGATCGACTAAGTGCTTAAAACAAAACGAACCGACAAACCTGCCAGCAATGTAGCAATTACGTTTCCAGGCTTGCGCGACACACGCTGCAATATCAGCTCGACACTTCCAATATCCATAAATCCATAATTCGCAAAAGTGATATCGGTAAATTGGAAACTCACCTAGCTCGCCAACCTGCTCTCTCATCAATATTAATGCATCATACTCATCAGGCATTGACTCTGTGGTTAACAACCAGCCATCTATTTTATTTCCACCTGCATGTAAAACAGCATCTAACCAATCACCAAACAGCTTAGGCTGCTTATAGAAATGCTTAAGCTCATATAGCTCTTCTGAACCACCTTCAAGCCAGTCAATACGGATGCCAAAGAGTGTTGCTGCCGCGTCTACAACCTCAGTACTCAAGGCCTTTAAAAGCTCTGTGTAGTCTTCTACTTGATGGAGAGTAAGGTTATGGCCAAAGAAGCGAGGTATTTGCGCTCGAGCGACGCCATGCGCTTCAAACAAACGAATGAAACGCTGGGCGGTGTTTGTTACTACTGGCTCAGGGTTGCGCCATTTATTGAATCTATCTTTAAGAGAGTAGAATGCTTCAATATCACCTAATCCAACCATGGACAATTGTCCTTTTTCAGATTACTGTATTTCACTATGATTCAACTTTCGTCACTTCAAAACCATATTGGCTAACTAGCTCAATTAAACGAGTTACACTACCTATACTCCATTGGTTTGATATGGCAATAACTTCACCAGAATCAAGTTCAACGAGGTCTTCATCATTTGAATGATATCGCTTCATTTTGCTTTCTGTAACATCCGATATAAGTATAGCTATTCGTCGACGTATATCTTTATCAAATACTTTCAGCAAATCAGTTAAAGAATTTGGCTGCTGATCTTCAATCCAATCGGCCATAAGCGCTAATGCTAAATTTCTCTTGTTGTAAGTCCGTTCTTTATATTTAAAGCGCGAATAATCACGCCCGCTAGCAGACTCACTTCGTTGCTCTGCTCGCTTCTGCCGAAACTTAATCTGATACTCTTCTGCTTCAGGAACTGGAATAATCTGCTCTGCATTAATCAAGATATCATCGTTATATTGATAAGGTGTTAAACGGACACAAGTTATATCAAGCTGCTTATCACGTAACCAAAGCACTGAGGTTGTCAGTTCCTTACCAAAGTCGGCAGAGGCTAAAACAATCCGAACATCGTTACCAAAATCATCAATACTTGCTTCATCTAAATCTACAAAATCAAGGATTGATTCTCTAGCATCCAATTCAAGCCCTTCCGCTTGAATATATCTATCAAAATAATCACAAGCTTTATCGAATGTCATGTTTGATATCATTGCTGCATAGCGGAGCGCTTGTAGCTCCATGTGATCCCCAGTTTCATCTCGCTTAAGTTCAATAACGACTAAGTTTGCATTCTTATCGATAGCTAAAAGGTCTATGCGTCGCCGGCTGTCTTCCCAATCAGAAAACTCTTCGGAGATGACAAGACAATCAGGTGCTATGGCTTCAATATTTTGCTTCAATGCTACCTGCAGATCCCGGCGTTCATGCAGGCCAGCTTCAGCAAACGTTGTCTTTTTGAGGGCTCTTATGCATTGATTCGAAATACTATATAAGCTCAACTTAACCGCCTTTTTTTTCCGTTGTCACTAAAAAGATCAAACCAAATTTTCAATGTATTGGCTCTCTCTTGTGCCAGGGTAGTACTTATCCACTCGTGACTGTAAAAAAGCAACCTGAGTTTTAATCTCTTTTACCAACTCGCCAGAGTAGATAACGGAAGTTTCGATATTGGCATAACAGCCTTCTCTGGCCGCACTAAACCAATTAAAAGAACCAACACTTATATGAGAGTCATCAGCCATAACTAGCTTACTGTGTACTCCACGTATAACTGAAACATCAACGCCCTCATCAGCCAGACTTTCACAGCAATCAATAAACGCCTTTTCTTTAGCCGTATCAAATCTATTGTTTACAGTGGTATTGAAATGCCTATCCGTATAAAGTTTTACAGCAACGTCCCTAGATATAGCTTCACGAATCCCCGCTAAAATTCCGATTTCTTCAAGCTTAGTATGATTTACCCACGGCGAAACTATGTGAAGAACTTGACTAACGTTGCCTAAAGTCTCAATCAAATATTGATCGTGTTCTTTAGCATTATTAATTAACTTGGGTTCACTGCATAAAGCGAGTAGGTCCTTCCGTTGACTGACTTTGAAGACAAGTTCGTTACTGGCGTCTGAAAATAAATACTTTGCTAACAAACCACGTGGACTATGGGATGAGGCAGCAGAAATAACATCAAGATCGCCAAAAACTAAAAAGCTATCCTTTGCACGAGAAACGGCAACATTTAACAAACTATCCTTGCGGTCTATGAACTCGCCATTACTGTGCCGAGTATATACAGGCGAGAAAATAATAATTTCTCTTTCTGCTCCTTGCAGAGCATGTGTGGTGCCAACAGTTAATTGGCCAACATCTTTGCCCGCTGATATACCATGTTGCTTACAAGCTTGTTTGAGTTCATCAACTTGCGCTGAAAATGGCGTTACGACTCCAACAATCTGTTCTAATTTCTTACTATATCTTGCTTCGAGCTGAGCTGTATTTTGCTTAAGCCAATCAGCAATTGTTTCGGCTTCAAGCGCATTAAAACGGCTGCCTCCAATGCGCTGTTCAGCTCTCCCATCGATATGTAGATGTCCGAAAGACGGTAACACATTCCCCTGCTTAGAAAGGCCTCTTTTAGGTAATAGCACGCCCTTGTAACACAGTGCATTACAAAACGAGATAATCTCGTCAAAACAGCGCCGATGCTCGCGCAAGTACATTCCCGCCTCCATATCAGCTTGATACTGATATCGACTCGCTGCTTGTGCAATATGCATTACACTGCCATTAACCACGCTTCTGCCTTGCTCCAAAACAGTTTCATAATCTTGACGCTGAGCGACAAGGTTTTGCTTAAATAAATTGCCTAAGTCAATCACTCCAGTAATTGAACGGATAGGCTCAATTTGATGCACATCACCTATAACCAAGGCCTTTTTTGCAAGCGAAAACGACGCTCCAGCGACATCTGGTGAGACTTGCCCCGCTTCATCGACTACCAGTAAATCAACAAAGTCGAACAAGTATTCGTCATCAAAACCACCATCATTAAATGCTTGGCATGTCATCAATGATGGCAAAGTATGAAAAGTTGCAACAATACAAGGTGTCAGCATCATTCTGCGCTGCCAGCGGGGCATCACCGTTTTTTTCCCTGTCTTGTCTTTTATTTTATTAAGCTCATCTCCTAGCGCTTTATTCTCTATCAACCAACACGCTTCCCAATAATGAACCGCTATACGGAACATTAAAAAACGTATGCGGGTATCAAGCTGTTTATCAAGTTCACTTAAGGTAGGAGTCGAATCAGCAGGCATACCTAAAGACTCAGCCAATTGACTCCAACGCCGCTCAAGGGCTAACTGCTTTTTATACAGTGCGAGCTTAGCTTGATACTCATTAGCAAGCATTAAGGAGCCGCGATGATACCGCTTGATTTCGTTACTCAGGCATTCAACAATCTGATCATAATCATTCGGCGGGAGTAACTGAGCCTGCTCAGCGGTAAAATTAGCCGCTATAAACAAGGTTCGTTTAAGATCACGTTTGACCCGCACAGGTTTAAGCCAAGTGAAAAGTGACAACCATAATGACTCATTAGCTAAAAATGCTTGCCATTGATGTAACTTAGCTTGTATCGATGATGCCTTGTCATCTAACTGAGTTACTTCAGACTTAAGCTGTGCGAGCCGACTAGCTGGCTCATGCCCAAGCGCTCTATTAACACACTCTCTTATATCGGATAGCTCATGCCACCGCTGCTCAAGCTTGGCTAATTTGGATTGATTATCAAGCAATTGCCCATGGAGCATAGACTTAATCTCAGCCAGTGTTAATTCGTTATCCGATGAAAAATACTTGTGTGCCCGTTGCAACAAATATGCTTCTGCACGCTCGATATAGTCCCTATTTTCAACTTGATCAAAAAAGGCTTGGGTTTGATACTTTTCTTGTGCTGATTGCTGACGCTGTTGAGAAGGAAAATAGGCGCCATAGCTAGTGACATCAGGCAGCCAGCGGCCACTTAACTCGCCCTCACCTTCTGAAAAATCCTTACCAAAAGCATCGATAATATTGGTCACGGCCTGATTATTAGTCGAGGCGGCACAAATCACTGGCGGCAAAGTTTGTTTAAGTGCCGCTTCAACCCACAAAGATGCCACCACAGATAATAAATAGGTGGTTTTTCCGGTGCCCGGCGGACCATTGACGGCGAGAATGTCACCCTTTTTCATCGTTAACGAATGGGTCAATGCATCGCGCTGGGCATCGGCTAAGGCATATTGCTCACTGGAATGGCCTAAGCGTTGACTTATCGACAAACAAAAATCGATACAAGCCTCATGCTCAGTATACGTTTTGCTAGCATAGGAATTGAAAAGCGCAATCTTAGCCTTGTGGCTAATAATCCCATCATATAAGGCTAAAATTTTCTTTGACATACCAGATGATGGTTCGACAGGTTCTACCAAAGAATAATCTGCTTGCTGATAACGGGCACTTAACTCGCCAGTAAGCTGGGACTGGCAAATCTTTTTATATAGTGCCGCACAATGGTCAATATACGCTTTCCACACTTCTTTTTGCTCGGCTACTGCATCATCTACACACTCATCTTCGACCTCTGCTTCACTCCATTCTCTAAATGGATTGTCAGTAAGGAAGCTGTCTAGCTCAGCCACACTGCCTATGGTCAAACGACTCTCATCTTGTGGCGCGAGTATGTCTCTTGGTACTACCGCTGGTGCCGCAGGAAAGAGATAACCTTGACGATTGACCCATAGCGGGCAAGCCAAGGCCGAAAGGATCGCGGGCAAACTACCTTGGTGAGCTTTGCCATGTTGCAGAGTAAGCCTTAATACACCGGGCCGATAAATCACATAGACAGCATGAGTTTTCTCATCAGTATCCTTGAACAAACTAGCGACCGTCTCGGCGCTAAGCATGCCTGTTTTTCTTACTGAGCGCTCAACCTGAATCATCGCCTTGCTGTCATGAACCGATAATCCTCCCTTACCCGACTCGGCATCAGCCAATGAGTTACGCCAATATGTTGCCCACGCCTGTTGAACCATCAATGACACATCCTTTTTAGCCTTGCCAGCCATATTGCTTTATGAGTCTTATACTTTCCCCAAAGGGAACCATAGTTAAACAGCCTGTTCGACGATGGCGTCGGTGAGGTGGAGTTGGGTGGTTTGAGCGTCGCTTAAACGGGCTTTGAGTTGGTCGCACAGCGCCATTAGCTCATCGACTTTGGCTACTATGCGGTGTTGCTCTTCGAGTGGTGGTAACGGAAATTCAAATTGCTCAAGCACCTTCTTGCTAAGTCCTTCTATCGCCATACCAACTTGTCGCCCCCACACTAAACGCTGTACTAACGGAGAAATAATTCCCAAATGCAGAAACAGGCTCATTTTAGGTTCTATTAATCGGATAACAGTAACGTGTTGACTGACGTTTGCTGTAATGTGCTCTTCAGGAAATATTGTACAGCGGCCTAAAGATGCACCTGTTATGTTAAGAAGCACATCATTGGGAAATACATGCGTATTAGACATTTTCTCATGCGTTTCTTTGCTGATGTAGGCAGTATCATCAAGCTTAAGGCCATCACTCCATACGTTTTGAGATCGTAAAAAAATCACTCCCTCATCCACGTATGCACTTTGTCCGCCTCTTGGAGTGCTGCCCGAACCAAGCCTAGAAGTTAAATCCCCGAGTCTTACAAACTCCCATCCATTCGGTAGTTCAAACGGCTTCTCTTCATCGGTGATGGCGGGCAGTGGTTTCTGCTTTTTGATTTTCTTGTCAGCTATTAACTGGGCTTTTTCTGCGGCGATACGCTGTAGTAGTTTAGTGGCAGGCTCATCATTGGCATCTTGTTCCACCAGCTTGCCCATGACGGCGAGTTGGAGGATGGTTTGTTTTAGGGTGTCGATGCTGGCGCTGGTGGTGAATAGCGTGTCGAAGTGTTCGGCGACACGTTGCCAATCTTTTGCGAAATCATTTATAAAAGACGGCTCAGGGCTGTTTGCTAAAGACGGCTCCAGGTTACCTTTTAAGTGCGGCTCAGTGCTTTGTGCATGTTCAGCACTGGCTCCTGAATTAGGCCTGTTTACTGTTTTGCTGCCACTGGCTGTTTGGGCATCTGATGGCTGGGTGGTGTTAGGCAGTAACAGCGCATTAAGCAGGGTTTCAACTAAGGTTTGGTGTGCAGCGATGCTCGCTTCTGTTTGCGCTTCTAGGGCATCACACAAGCTCATCAACTCATCGACTTTAGCAACGATGCGATGTTGTTCTTCGAGAGGGGGAACAGCTATAGGCATTAACGATAGCTTACCTAAATAAATACCTTTTTGTGCAGTTCCTTTGCCATGTTCATCATAATATTCTAGACATAGTGGCGAAATGAACTGGTTACAAAGGAACTCAGGTTTCAAGTTTGTTTTAATCACCGCAACACTTCGTTGAAGTACAAATTTGGGTGGGTTGTTTGGCACCACTGCCGAGCGGCCAATAGAGCCTACAATCGTCAAAAGTACATCTTTAGGTTCTATCTGAGTTCTTGAGTCTTCTTTTACAAAGTTTAGTTCATCAACATAACGAGATGGGTTATCAAAGTCTATTCGCCCATAATTAACATTTTGCCCGCTTAGCATTGGATAACCTTCGCCATTGTCTCTTGCTGGGTTATGAGAACCATCCGTTAATTTAAACGACAAAATACCTAATCGACTCCACTCCCATCCTACAGCCAGCACAAACGGTTTTTCATCCTCGCTAATTTCAGGCAAGGCTTTTGGCTTTTTAATCTTCTTATCTTTGACCAATTGCGCTTTTTCAGCGGCAATGCGCTCTAGCAATACAGAAGCTGGTTCATAGTTAGCACTATTTCTCGCCTCGCGGCTGGCCTGCGGTACTAACTTGCCGCGCACGGCGAGTTCTAAAATCAGCTCGCGCAGCTTTTTGATGCCATGCAATGAGAACTTCTTTGATGAACCACGGCCTGACGCTGACTTTTGCTCGATAGCTGTCGTCCAGATATCTAGATTATCTGTGATGAGTTGTTCAGCTGTTTTCTCTACTGTTTCTTTTACTTTTACATCATGCTCAGCCATTATTTAGCTTCTCCACTCTTTACTGGAGTGACAGCTGTCGGAGCAAGGGCGGCAGAAAGAATGCCTTTAAGCTGGTCACGCAAGGCTTGAATATCCGCTTGTTGCTTGGCGTAGTTTTGCAGTAACTCTTGTGGGTCATGACTGATGACCTCACCCACATGGGGGTTTTTAATATCGAGGTTGTAGTTGCGTGCAATGATGTCGTCGATTGATACTTTCCATGCTTGCTCGTTTTCAACGCGTGATGCAAAACCATCGCCTTCAACGCCCCACCATGCAAGTTCGGTTTCAAATTCTTCAAACTTCATTGGCTTGGTTTTGTTGTAGTTCTTCACCCCTGCTGGATATGGGTGCTCATAAAACCAGACATCTTTGGTTGGGGTGCCTTTGGTGAAGAACAAAATGTTAGTTTTAATGCCGGTGTATGGGTTAAACACGCCATTAGGTAAACGCACGATGGTGTGCAGGTTACATTCCTCACATAGCAGCTTTTTAATTTTGGTTTTAACACCTTCACCAAATAGGGTGCCGTCTGGCAATACCACCGCTGCCCTGCCCTTCGTAGCTAAGACTTCAATAATTAATTGCAGAAACAAGTCAGCAGTTTCACGAGTTTGATATTCACTCGGGAAGTTCTTTTCGATGCCGTCCTCTTCGGTGCCACCAAAGGGTGGGTTGGTGATGATGACGTCTACTTGGTCATCCCAACTTGAAAGCGGCTTGTTTAAAGTATTGCCGTGTTTGATTTGTACTGGTACTTCAATGCCGTGCAACATCATATTGGTGGTACATAGTAGGTGTGGTAACTGCTTTTTCTCAACACCATGAATTTGTTGTTGCAGTGTTTGGTGGTCCTCACCTGATGTTACGTAGTTAGCTTTTACATGGTCAAAGGCACACGCTAAAAAGCCGCCAGTCCCGCAAGCAGGGTCCATAATAGACTCGCCAAGCTTAGGATCGGTTACCGCGACAATGAACTTAGTGATAGCGCGTGGGGTATAGAACTCACCTGCATTACCGGCGCTTTGTAGGTCTTTTAAGATTTGCTCGTATAAGTCACCAAACAAATGGCGCTCTTTTGAGTCGGTAAAGTCGATTTCATTGAGTTTGTTAATCACTTGGCGAAGTAGCGTGCCGTTTTTCATGTAGTTAAAGGCATCTGAGAATGCTGCTTTAACGACATAACCGCGCGGGTTCATATCGATTGGCGCGGTAAGGTTCTTAAGCTGAGGGAATAGTTCGTCGTTTACAAAGTCCAGTAACTCGTCACCTGTGATCCCTTGGTTGTCAGCCGCCCAGTTGCGCCATAGGAACTCTGCTGGGATAGGCTCACGGTAATCGTCTAGTTCAAGCTCTAACTCTTCTTCTTGGGCATCAAACACTTTAAGGAAAAGTAACCAAGACATTTGCCCTAGGCGCTGTGCGTCACCATCGACTCCGGCATCTTTACGCATAATATCTTGGATGGATTTGATTGCTGAACTGATAGACATAAAACTTTCCTGAATACAAAAAAACTGCTTAGGATAGTAGCAAAAACACTACATCAATACACTGAATAATAAGCCATAAAAGGCTCATAAACATGATGAAACTCTCCTGCTCGATAAATTACAGAGTTGACTGCTCGGTTATTATTAAAAGCATTTTAAAAAATGAGATATAAACGTATGCAGTAATCAATTAACTATGATTAAATAATTGCCAAACAACTGATTAACAAGGATGAAAGTTAGTGGTGTCCCATGATTATTGAATGCCCCCATTGCAGCGAAGATAATAAAATCGAGTACGCTGAAAACATACGCTGTAAGAAGTGTGAGAAAGACTACAAAGGTTTTGAATTTTCTAAACGAAAAATCATAACAGGCACTGCGCTCGCCCTTTTAACTTATGTTGGCTTTCATACTCTCAATGATGAGATTAAAGGCTATGGTGAGCGTTACCCAATAGCGGTGGAATATGCGTTGCTGGATAGCTGTATTAATGGAAGTACAAATTCTATTTCTAAAAGCAACTATCTCAGCAAGCGCGATGCTTGCCTATGCGCGCTTAAAGATACTCAGGAAGATTATCCTTATGCTGACTATAAAGACAATGCGAAAGGCTTTGTTCCTATTTTTCGTCAGAATGCTAAGAGCTGCCGATAATTTATAGGTAAACAAGCGGTCACCAATGGTGACCGCTTTAGTCGAATTTAACGTTACATCGTTTTACTTACCCTTTGGGACGTTACCGCGCCCGCCGCCAGACGGTTTACCCGTTGTGCTTGGGTAGTTGGGGGGGGTACTTGGACGAGGCGCTGCCGGTGCTTTAGAGTTTGATTTAGGTGTTGATTTGTTCACGGTAATCTCCTTATTTGCCTGACTTTTTGTTAGTTTCTGCTGCACGTTGTGCGCGAGCACCAAAACTACCTTTATCTACCTTGCCACCATTTTGCTTGGCTGTGCCTGAGTGAATGCGAGCAGCGGCTTCTGGGGTCATTGGGGTTTTACTTTTAGTCATGCTTAATTCCTTTTTACTGATTAATTTAATGAGTGTCTTCGCTAAGACAGGCACAGAATGACATAGGGTGTGGGGACCAATGGGGACAAAGCTAAAACAAGCGCAAATTAGAGAAATCATGCAAAAGCTAAACTTGAGTATCAACAATTTTGCAGGGTTAGTTTATGAGGCACGTTTTGATGACAATGATGAAGAGGCTGAGCAAAAGCTTGCTGAGAACATTAAGAAGCAGCTACAGCGAAAAACGACCAAAGAGGAAGTGTTAGATTCATACCTTGATATATTGACAGAACAGCCTAGTTATCAAGCACTCAACCTTGATAAAGTCCGAAGCCAGTTTGTTAGTCATAGCTGCTTAAATGATGAGATTACTATTGACCTTACAGAGCTTTCTGGTGAGCTGGACAACTAATTGTATAAGCAAAGGAGCGCTTACCCTCCTTTGATTTCGTTACTTATTAGCACAAGCTACAATGTTAATCATCTGAGATTGGCGGGCTTTAATTAACCGGTTGTACAGGTAAGCAGTAATAAACGCATCGATTGTCATACCAATACCAAACATAATGGCAATTTTATTGAGTGACGGAATAAACCAGCCAAATTGATAAGCAACAAACACACTACCATAGAAAAAAGTGTTAACGATTAGCGATTGATACAGCATTAAGTCTGTGCGGCCTATGCCGTAAAAGTAACTGTCGATGACATGATTAAAAGCAAAAACAATATAGAAGCCTAACATGAGTAACGCTAAATGCACGACGGGTTGAGGCTCTGCAACGCCCATCACTTGATGTATAAACCATTGCCATGCTGCTGTAGAGCAAAGCCATAGCATGACAAATACTAATGCCAGTACCATGTAACCATTGATTTCATCTGTACTTAGGCCGTTATTATTGGCCGCATCTCGCTTAACCAATTGGCCTATCGCCAGAATAGGTAATAACAACCACCCCCAAATAAATTGATTAGTTAGCCAGTATGTTCCTGCCTGCTGCACTTGATTGACTAGCTGTAAAATCATCACCACAAATGCGGTATTGCGCACTAATGATTCTAATCCTGATTTCCACCCTACCCGTAACCAATCTTTAAGCCATGACTGTTCAATAAAATGTATTCGTTTTATTGATAACCCTTTAGTCGAAAGGTAAACAATAGATATGCCCGCCAAGATGCTATGGGTAATGATATTTGTCCATGCAATACCATTTACCCCAAGCTGGTATGAAAACGATAAATGACTCACAAACAAACTGTCACCAAGGATGATTAACACAGTTTGAAGGATCAGAAGTTTGTAAATTAGCACCTTTTGATTTTTCAGTACCAATACTAAGCTAGCAAATGAAAATACACTCGATATGAAAATACCGAGCGCTTCAAGCCTGATATAGCTAACTGTTTGTGCGATAAGTGTTGTTTGCTGCTGCATACCTTTCACCAGTTGCGGTGTGAATATGGCGACTAAAACTGTGACTACAGCATAGGCAAGTAGCAATAATATTAAACCTGTAGAAATACGGATATTGTAAGCTTTCGGGTGCTTTCTTACCTGGCCTAAAATATAAGCAAAAGGCAATAATAATGCTTCAGCTAACACTTCATAACCCACATTCAGCCACGCAACTTGCGCTGCAATACTGAAAGACCAAGGTTCAGGTAAGTTACCTAAAAAATGAATACGAGTGGTCGAATAAATAAGTGGTATTAAGCTAGTAAGAACAAGTACCAGTAGTAGCTCAAAATTGATCTGCTTAAAAGCGTTGATGGAAGCAGATAGCCTCAAGCTTTGGAACATATTTCAACTACACCTTAACTAATGGTTACACGGGTAATATACCCGCCAACGGTCTAACCTTTGGCGGATGTACCTTGGCTAATACCATTATGCTGATTGCTGGTGGACTTGGTATATCTCAGCTTCTAACTCTTTAATTGCTTGCTCGTACTGCGGTTTACCCCCAAAGCCATTTTTAATGATCTCTTTAGTGTTGCCAATTTGATTAAACGGGGCGACTTTGAGCACTTGCATGGATTCGATTTCTTGCACACCAACATCGGCATATTTTACCAGTAGATTCTCTAAAACTGCTTGTGCGGTATCAGAGTATTTAGTGAAATAATTGCGTTTTTTAACATTATTGGCGCGTTCAGCACGGGTTAATGCTGGTTGGTCATACACCACGTGACAAATCATATCAAATGGGTCCATATCTTTACCCACTTCTTCCTCTAGTGCTTGCCAGATAATGCCTTCATTGGCGAGTTCATCAATGATGGCTTGTTTGCGGTCAGACTCGTTCCAACGTTTGACAAATTCATCAAGCGAACCAAATTGTTTTGCCATGGTTTTACAGGTGTAATCTTTAAATGATTCGGTCACCAATTTACCGTCACTGTCGTAGTACTGAACACGCTCAGCAACTTTACTGACGCTGACTCCTGATACACGGTATTTGTTAATCTTTTGCGGTTCATCAGTCCACTCACCGTCAAAGCTACCATCACCTTGGGATTCGTTTACTGTGTCATCTTGATTGTTATCAGTGCTATGTTCATCAGTTGCCAGATCAGCATCGGTATTTTCTTCATCTGCATCGATGACTGAATCGAGATCAATCTCTTCATCTTCAATGTCTGTTGGGGTGACTTTAATGACTTTTTCTGGTGTACCGTCAAAGCGTTCATCTGCAAACAGTTCGGTGGCTTTTTTGAAATCTAAAATGGTAAACCACAGCTTGCCATATTTGTCATCGATACGTGTACCACGACCAATGATTTGTTTAAATTTGGTCATGGATTGTATGTTTTGATCTAACACCACGAGCTTACAGGTTTTAGCATCGACGCCTGTGGTCATTAACTCTGATGTGGTCGCAATGACTGGATAGGCTTTTTTAGGATTAGTAAAGTTGCCTAACTGTGCTTTACCGAGTTCATCGTCACCGGTAATTTTCATCACAAACTTTTCGTTCTTGGCCATTTGCTCAGGGTTGAGATTAGCAATAGCGCGGCGCATACGTTCGGCGTGGTCGATGTCGTTACAGAATACAATGGTTTTTGCCATTGGGTCGGTACGTTTTAGATAATTGGTTATTGTCTCGGCCACCAGCTGTGTGCGCTCATCAATCACCATGGTGCGGTCAAAATCTTTTTGGTTATAGATCCGGTCTTCTATCACTTCACCTTGATTATCAATCTGGCCTTTTGTTGGTCGCCAGCCTTGTAAATCAACATCAATGTCTACACGCACCACTTTGTAAGGTGCTAAGAAGCCATCTTCAATGCCTTCTTTTAATGAATAGGTATAAGCTGGGTCGCCAAAGTAGTCTGAGTTAGATACTTCATCGGTTTCTTTTGGGGTGGCAGTTAAGCCTACTTGGGCTGCACTACTGAAATACTCTAGAATTTCGCGCCATGCGCTTTCTTCTGATGCGCTACCTCGATGGCACTCGTCGATGATGATAAGGTCGAAAAAATCTGGGTCGACTTGTTTAAAGGCTTTTTGGCTTTCTTCAGGGCCAGTTAACGCTTGATATAATGCCAAATGAATTTCATATGCTGGATCGACAGTTCTGCCTTTCACTCTGGTCATTGCCGTATCAAATGGTAAAAAGTCTCCTTGCTGAGTCTGCTCAACCAATGCTGTACGATCCGCTAAAAACAAGATGCGCTTTTTAGCGCGTGACTTCCATAAGCGCCAAATGATTTGAAATGCGGTGTAGGTTTTACCTGTACCTGTTGCCATTACTAATAAAACTCGGTCTGTACCTGATGAGATGGCTTCTACGGTTTTATTGATGGCTTGCAGCTGATAATAGCGTGGGTGCTTACCGCTACCATCATCATAGTATTCTTGGTTAATAATCGGCAGCTGTGACTCGGTGTAACCTTTCCAGGCACAATATTTAGCCCAAAGTTCTTGCGGTGATGGGAAATCTTCTAAGCGGATTTCAGATTCAAGGTTATGTGCATCGGCTGTACCCAGTTTGGTTTTATCGTGAAAAATAAAGCCATCGCCATTAGTGGCAAAGATAAATGGCACTTCAAGTAAGCGAGCGTAGTCTAACCCTTGCTGCATTCCCTTGTCTAAACTGTGTTTGTTAGCTTTAGCTTCGATAACCGCTAACGGCATGCTCGGTTTATGATAAAGCACAATATCGGCAGACTTTACGGTTTTACGCACACCTAATTGGCCACGTACAATCACCTTACCGTCACGTAACTTCACCTCTTGGCGAATTTGCGTCATATCATCCCAACCCGCATCTTTTATTGCAGGCATGATGAACTTGGTAATGATATCGGTTTCAGTCAGTTTTGCTTTATTAATGCTCATCGCCAATCAAGGTCCTTCTTAGAAGATAACAAACAATTTCGGACAGTTATGCCCGTTTGGATTGTGCCATAAACCATTATAGAAACACAGGATTTAGCTCAAGGATATGGTGAACTAACCATCCTATAAAAAATGGACTAAGATCATTCGCTAAAGTTGATCATTTTTTATCGTTCACCTTTTACTTTTCCTACCTGAAACAAGGACCGTACTTAGTTATGACTGAGAATGAATTCATATCAACAATATATGCTGGAATTAATGTTGGTGACATCATTAAGAAACCGAAAGTTACTTCAGAAATATTAGCAATGATGCAAAATGGAAACATCTACTATCGTATTGGAGAACGCAATAAGAAGTTTGTTTCAAAGAACGAGCTGGTGGACATTTATGCAGTACTCCGAACAGGGGAACTAAGCACTAAAGTCATTAGGAGCATTGTGCCGAAGTCAAAGCCGTGTAATTCAACAACTATACAATGGCTAATAACCCATACAGGCCTAGCAAAACGTAATCTGCATGGTAATTTCGCCAAGAACTGGTAGTCGTTTTCAGAGGGAATAGTTTAGATCTACACATAGAAAGCTACCTAAAACTTAGATAATACACCCACCCAAATTAGAAAGTGCCACCAGCAACCCACAGCTCTAATACACCTTCAAGCTTAGTGAGTTGCTGTTGATGTTTTACTGGGTTATTTGCCAGCTTCTGGATATTCAATAACTTCCACTTTACTGCTGGCAGTGCCTCAACACTCGGCTCGTCAAACAGTGACCAGTCAGGATGACCACTTTTAAACGACAACAAAAAATCTCTATCCCTTGCTGTAAAGTGTGTCTTGAGAGCCGTAAACATTTCAGTGCGTGCGACAAGTAACTCATCAAGCTCAATAGGCTTGGTTGTCATTCCATTGAACTCAGCTTTAAAGCTTGCATCAAGCTCTTTCCAGCGCGGTGACATCACTTCGCTAATTGGTCTCGGATGGCTGAGAGTATAAGTTAAAAACCCTACTAAAATGTTCCTTGTTATCCCCTCTTCAGCCAACAGCATTTTTACATCGAACAGATCGCGTGGATGCTGCCTATCCATTGCTGCACATAATTTACCACCGTATAGATCTGGCAAGCTCACAACAGGGATCTCTGCGTAGCCAAACTCATCTTCTACCGATTCAGCTACTGGCATCACCTC
The DNA here is from genome assembly GCF_041468565.1 of Shewanella sp. 10N.286.54.B9. NCBI lineage: Bacteria > Pseudomonadati > Pseudomonadota > Gammaproteobacteria > Alteromonadales > Shewanellaceae > Shewanella > Shewanella sp. 10N.286.54.B9. Next base: position 26,244 of record NZ_JBFRIY010000029.1, on the reverse strand, counting down.
AGCATTGTGCAGTGTCCCTCTAGCGACTGGTGATACTTCAATCTTTATTGTGACCCTCTCACTGGTCACAACAACTCGTAACTCATCGTGTTTATTATCTTGAAACACTGCATTGAGGTTGGGCTGAGTATTAATATTGTCGGTGAGTCGCCCAAGTGCAGCCTTTACATTTTCGAGTGCTTGCTCCCTTGAGTCTAATGGAAGGTATGCTAAATCGATATCCACTGACAGCCTTGGAAAGTCGCGCACAAATAAGTTAATAGCGGTGCCACCCTTTAATGCAAACACCTCTTCTTTGGCGACTAGCGGCAGCATCCGGATAAGCAAAGTGACTTGTTGATAGTAAACCGACGATTTATCCATATTGGTTTTCTTCTTTTGACTTCATAAATGATACAGGCACGGTTATCTGATACCGTTCATCATAACTACCTTGGGAAACGACTTGGCGCTTTCCCGATCCTAAATGTATTTGTGATTCATCTAATCTCTTAGCCCACTGATGTTGATAGTAGTGACTAAGAAATAGGAAGAGTCGATTGGTTTGCACGGCATCACTTCGACTGAGTATTGACTGCACTCGTCGTGGGCTCAAATTTACCAGCCCTTGAAACAGCTCAGCTGCATGCTCAAAGCTTATCTGCTTACCTATCGAATTAACAACCTCATAAGCCGCGAGTTCAGCGGTGCTGGCCTTAACTTCTCTGTTGTTCACAGTTATTGTTATGAAGTCTTTTTCTAACGTTTGAGTCAATTTATTGCTGGTATAGAACAACCAGTTTTGCCCATCAAGTTCACGGAACCATTTTGGCAATGCGTTTTTACTGCTACAACCAACCCACACTTGTTCGCTTCCTAGCTGTAGATAATGACTCAACCCTTGATGAGTTAGACTGCTAACTCCCGCAAGGTGTATAGAAAGCGCTAACTGCTCATTAGCAGCATTTAGCGCTTCAACCCAAGTAGGTTTCAATTTACCCGTTGATTCAGGACGAAAATAAACACCCGCTCTGATCTTGTTCAGCCAGCCACTGCTTACATATTTTCTCACTAAAGATGGGCTTATACTGTTTTGCGTCAGCCACGATTGAAGCACTAGAGCACCTGGATGTGTATTATTTATGAGCCAGTTTACTTTTGATGACATAGTTACACCTTTAGTACCACTTTACACCAATTTATAAACCAACTATAAAACCTGAGTTTATAAAAATCAATATAGTGATACCTGAGGTACATCTTTATTTAAATTATTAAACTAAAAGAAATCTATTACATTCATAGTACAAATAGTCTGTACGGTAGTTAGCTTGTTCATTTCTCACACCTTTATCTGCGGGTTTACCTCTACTTGCTCAATAAAGTCTACATTTCTAGATTTTATTGGTATCAGGACTATCAGAACCCATAAAGTACAGAAAGTTAGACTTTATAAAATTAAAGAGTGTTCTCTTGCTAGAATGATACGAAGAAGGCCGTGGATGAAATTTTTATCAAGTTTTAAAACTTTTTCTAAATATTTTGCTGCTACAGGACTGTGACGCGCTTTTATTGTAACACCAATAGGAACACTCAGGACTCAACCTTTACACAAAACACTTTATAAACAGATGGTTACATCATTAAGCGGAGCCCCGCCGCCTCCACCAATTACTAGAAAGCCCCGATACGAAAGTATCGGGGCTTTTTTACTTCTGTCACTTAGAAAAGTACTATTTTTCACGGTATTCCATAAGCTCAACGGGTGCGCCATTAACTTCGATAAATGCCACCGTTAATCCCTCGCTTGGAGAGTTCGGCTCAATTATGACCTTTTTACCTGCTAGTTCTTTCGCTAAATTATCGACTACAAACGCAGCGTGAGGGACTGTTTTTACTAAATCAGGATAAGGCGCTTCTTCCCAAAAACGCATCCATTGAATTCCATAAGGGTTACTCTCATGGTTTGATACCGTCATTTTTAAATGAGGGATATCTATTTCCCCTTCAAACCGATCCTTAGTGGGTATTCCTAAATGATTAAATTTCATGGCTGGTTTTCCTTATGAAAATAACAACTGATTTCCTAAATGCCGACGACAGTAACTCGAAATTGATTCTTTTACAGTTAGGCTTTCACCCATAAGCCATATCTTGATGCAGCTAGCTCAATACATACCTGATTAATATTTGTTTCTTTTCAGCTTAAAAGATCAATCTAACCAACACTAGCCTGTAGTTTGTTTTGTTCTAATTTTCACTAGAAAACAAATTGAAATAACAAAGTGACCAATTGTGGACTATTAAGACCATAATGATTGGAGCTATCGCCTCTTTTTCTCTTTCGTAATGATCTCTAGTATGCACTCCATCGACATCGTTCAATGAGGAAAATCATCATGTCTCACCAAATTATTAAAGATTTAAACAGCCGTTACACTGCTAAAAAATACGATTCATCAAAACGTATTTCGGCTGAAGATATGACTGTGCTTAAAGAAGCTATTCGTTTATCAGCATCCTCTATTAACTCACAGCCATGGAAATTCATTGTGCTTGAGAGCGATGCAGCAAAACAACGTTTCCACGACACATTTGCTAATATGCATCAGTTTAACCAACCACATGCAACTGAAGCGTCACATATTATTATGTTCGCTCATAACCCTAATTTCACTAAAGATGACTACAGAAAAGTCGTTGATGTTGAAGTCTCTTCAGGTCATTTACCCGCTGAAATGTATGACAACATGCTTAACGGTGCTTTTGGTTTTGTGGACCTTAATACCGATGAGAATGGTTATAATGGCGGCTGGACTAAGGCACAAACTTACATAGCAATTGGTAATACTTTGCATGTACTTGCTCGCTTAGGTATTGATTCAACTCCGATGGAAGGAGTTGACCCAGACTTAATTGGTGAGATTTTTAAAGAAGAATTAGGCGGTTATGTTTGTCAGTTCGCTTTAGCGATTGGTTACCACAAAGACGGCGAAGATTATAACAAAGGCTTACCGAAAGCCCGCTTACCAGAAGCTGACGTCATTACAGTTTTATAATTGTTAGATTTCAATAAAAAGATCAAGCCATTGCTTGAGCTTTTTTGTTACTGAAAATCAGTACTAGATTGGTTTTATTAATTTCGGTTACTTGTCTGCATTGGTGGAGCCAATTTTATGAATGGCTAAGTCAGCGCCGATATATTCATCTTCTTGGTTAAGAATAACTCTATGAAGTGTCTACTGTTCTAGGGGCTTACCAAAGGCTGTATCCCAACTATCAAAAATCATCTCTAGATCCTTCATCAGTCTATGTTGATTTACCACTGTACATTATGATTGAGAGAATAAAGCGAGCTCTATTGAGCTCGCTTTCAATGCCTACACTTGATGACACTTATCTAAAAATCATAATTCATACCAAGCATAAAGCTGCGCCCCATTAACGGCGAATAATCTTTGAGTAAAGATGTATGTGGCCGCGCCTCTTGGTTTAGCAAATTACTCCCCTTCAAATAAAACATCATATCGCCATTTTCAGTAGGCAAATGATAGGTTATCGCTGTATCAACCAGTGCGTAACCAGATGTATCTGTCTCATTTTCCGCGGTATCAGTCTGTTTTGCATAAGCCATCACACCAACCTCTGCATGCCAGTCTTGCTGATCAAAATTGAGCGTTGAGCCCAACCGCATTGGCGATATTAGCGGTAGATTACCGCCATCAACCAGTTTGCCACGAGTATAATCGCCGAGAAGATCTACCGACCATATTTCACTTATAGGAATATTCACTTGGGCTTCGGCTGAATAAAGTTCGGCATCGGCTTGGGTAAACTGATAGACAGGCAAATCCCCTTCAGCCCCTATATCGGAGGCCACAAGACCTGTATTTTTCTCATAGTAGAAGTCACTTATTCTGTTATAAGCAATACTAAAAGACCCAGTCCAATCCCCTTCTAGTTTACGGAAGGTTAAGTCGATATTATTAGCAATTTCTTTTTCACTATCGCCACTATCTGGAACAACACCGCCGTTTTCAATTCTGTATTGAGAACCCACCTCGAAGCTTTGAGTCGCATCATGTTCGCCAAAACTATACAGCTCTTCTGCGGTTGCCGAACGCTCAGCCCTTTCGATAGATAACGCTAAGTTATAAGCAGGGTCAAAATCCCATACAACCCCGGCGGACACTGTAACATTGTTATCACTCAAACCATCTGGCTGGTAATTTTTCGAATTACCCAAAGTCATGCTATTGGGATCTAAACGATAATGTTCAATTCGACTACCGAGTTCGATACGAAAGTCACCCAACTTACGCTCTTGCACGATAAATGCGGCAACGGTATCGGTAATACTATCAGGTGTCAGTGCTTCTTCCCCTTGAACAGAAAAGTCTCTATGGATTGCATGTAAGCCCATGACTCCTTGCCACTCCCCCCATGGCTTATTATTAAGGCTTAAACGGGCTTCACCTTGCTTGTTGTAAAAGAATGTATCTGCGTCGCCGTTCTCTTCTTCCGCATGTTGATAGTCGGTATAACCAGCATCCAAACGAACTTTACTGATCCCAGCAAATGGGACAAGCATACCGCCATGGAGCTGCCAATCTGTCTTTTTAAGATCAATGGTAATGTTTGGCTCACCGGCTCCCCCTCTACCGGGAATACCATAATTAGATTGAGTATTTGCCCCTGAGACACTGACAAAACTGTCATCACCGGTGTAACCCACACCAACGGCATAGTCATCGAGCTTAAGCTGACTATTGGCGACTTTTCCATGGGTATCTGGTTGCCCTTCAATTGCATTACCAGCAATATCATAATCGTCGGTATTTCGATGAGTACCGTCTACATGCCAATTGAATTTACCGTTTCCGCCATTCAATTCACCGTTGACAGTTTTACCGTTGTTTCCTGTTGTGTAGTGCGTGCCAAAGTTACCCGTTAGCTCATCAACTGATTGCTCATGCACTCGATTATTGACGACGTTAACCACCCCACCAATAGCTGCGTTACCGTATAGCAATGAACCTGGTCCCCTGAGAATTTCAATTTGCTGCGCTGTGCTCGCTTCGGTAGTTACCGCATGATCTGCAGACACAGTTGACGCGTCTCCTACCGATAAGCCATTTTCAAGTACCATTACTCGAGGGCCGCTCATGCCACGAATAATGGGTCGACTTGCTCCGGCGCCGAATCGAGTCGCCTGAACCCCAGGAAGCTTGTCAATGGTGTCACCTAAAGTAGGTTCAATATTTAGCTTTAATTGATCCGCTGACATAACACTAATTGGCGTGGTACTTTCCATGCTTGAACGCATCATAGGTGACGCCGTGACGACAATGTTTTCCATCATTGTTTTCTTAAGCGCGACGTTGTGAGTCACTGAACCTGTTGTGATCTGTAAGTCATTATCTGCATGCCTGAAGTTATCATCACTGACGTGAAGATGAACATGGCTATTATCTGCAATTGTCAGTTTGTATCGGCCTTCAGAGTCGCTGGTTGTTTCCGCTCCGCCATCAATGCTGACATGTGCATTTGGGATCGGGTTGCCGTTAGTCTCGGTAATTTGACCATTTAACTCTGCAGCCATTGCAGGTGATAAACAGCCAGCAATAGCTAGCGCTATAGAAGATAGTGCAAGTTTCATTTTTGCTTGTCCTTGTAAGTAAGCAATTAATTTAAATGTAATTTTTTATTTTGCTTAAGGATTAGAATGGTGGCGCTCTAACTCGCTGGTTACTTAACCAAGCAACTGCGGGTTGGAAGTATAATGGCTGGGCTGTGTTTTCAACTTGTTGCAGGCAAACAATCGGGACATGGCTTGATGTTGTACCCGCACATTCATCATGATAAAAATTGCTGTACTGACAGTAACTATGATCGGCTTCTAACGCATGTTCTGCAGCATGAGATAAGGTTATAGATTGTAAAGCAATCAACCAAAAACCAAATAAAAGTAACAGATAACCCTTTACTTTTTTTAGGGGTATATCATTCATATAGGCTCCCCCATTAGTTAAAGACTGATGATTTAGTAAGCCAGCAGCTTGGTTTAGAGATATATCAATTGTCTAGCTTTAAATTTGAGCTATGGATAAAAATAATTTTGGGTCAATATCCCTAAATTGCTAATTATCTAAAATCATTGAGCAACCGGTTCAACACGCCAATCTCAAATAATAAACTCACGTCAATAAGCTCACGTCAATAAAAAACAGATTCATTAGCAAATAACGAATATTTGCCTTCTGCTCGTTGCCCAACCTTCTCCCTTCTATGTTAGCAGGGAGAAGGTTTCGCCAATTGAGGCTACTCAGTAAGCCCTCTGCGGATAAGCAGGTTGTCGATGTTCGGCTCGCCGCCAGTATAATTAATGTAGTCTTGCATTAAGTCTTGGCTGTTACCTTTCGACAAAATAGCCTCTCGAAACTTGTTACCATTTTCCAGCGATAAGCCACCGGTTTTATTCATGTAGGAGAATGCATCGGCTGCTAACACTTCAGTCCATAAATAGGCGTAATAACCAGCTGAATAGCCACCGCTAAAGCTGTGACTAAAGTAGCTGGTCTTATACCTTGGCGGCACGGCAGCATAGTCGATGCCGTGTTTCGCTAGCACGCGATGCTCAAACTCTTCTACATCTGATATTTGAGTGGTGGCAGCAATTGAATGCCACTCCATATCCAAAATAGCGGCGGCTAAATATTCAGTCGTATCGTGGCCTTGATTAAATTTGTGAGACTTTAATATCTTATCCAGTAGCGCCGCAGGCATAGGTTTTCCTGTTTGATAGTGCTTGGCGTAGTTAGAAATGATCTCTGGGTTAATATCCCAGTCCTCATTAAACTGAGACGGAAACTCAACAAAGTCCCTCGCCGTTGCAGTGCCTGCAATACTTGGGTACTTAACTTGCGAGAATAAACCGTGTACCGCATGACCAAACTCATGAAACATTGTTGATACTTCATCGAATGTCATCAATGTAGGGTTACCCGCTGACGGCTTGGGTATGTTGAGCGCGTTATAAACAACAGGCTTGTTGCCCATAAGACCAGACTCAGTGACCAACTCATCCATCCAGGCGCCACCGCTCTTGCCAGGTCTTGCGTATGGGTCGAGGTAGAAAATCCCCACTGAGCTGGCATCTTTATTAAACACCTCAAACGCTAAAACATCGTCATTCCATACCGGTAGATCGGGGCGAGGTTTGACTTCGATGCCGTAGAGCTTATTCATCCCATAGAACAAACCATTTTTTAGCACTCGGTTGAATTCAAAATAAGGTTTAATCTGGCTCTCATCGAGGTTGTACTTCTGTTTACGCACCTTTTCAGCATAGAAAGCCCAGTCCCATGGTTGCAACTCGAAACTTACGCCCTCTTTGGCCATTTCAGCTTGTATGTCTTGCGCTTCTGCATCTGCTTTGGCTATTGCTTTTGGTACTAACGCATCGAGTATATTGAAAACAGCCGATGGGGTTTTAGCCATCTGATCGGCAACGGCATATTCAGCCCAACTCGAATAGCCAAGTAGCGCAGCTTTCTCTGCTCGTAGCCTTGCGATTTTTAACGCTAATGGAGCATTGTTAGCCATGCCACGAGTTGAAGATGCTTGCCATATCTGTTGACGCAGATCGCGATTGGTTAATTGGGCTAAGATCGGTTGGCGGGTGGTATTCACCAGCGTGATCATATAACCGGTTTTACCTGCTGCTTTAGCCGCTGCGGCCAGTGAGGAAATTTCGTCCGCAGATAATCCATCAAGCTGACTTTTGTCACTAACCAAAATCACATCGTGTTTAAATGACTTAAGAATGTTATTGGCAAACTCTGCGGTATCTTTCGCTAACGAGGCGTTGATATTGCGAATTTTAGCTTGCTCAGCTGCAGATAATTTTGCCCCTGCACGGAGGAAATTGTTGTAGTAGATCTCTGTTAAGCGTTTTTGCTCACCGACGAGTGCAGAACGCTGTTGATAAACCGCTTGCACACGTGCAAACAGCTGCTGATTTAGATAAATGTTGTCGCCATGGTTGGTGAGTTCTGGCGTAATCGTTTGTTGGATCTTTTGCATGTCATCATTCGACATTAAAGACGACAAGGCAAAAAACACCCGTGAAACATGGTTTAATGCAGCGCCTGATGATTCCATCGCTGAGATAGTATTGTCAAAATTAGCGGCTGATGGATTGTTGATGATTGAGGCTAGCTCCTCATCGTGTCGCTTCATCCCCTCTCTAAAAGCAGGTAGATAATCAGTTGAGTGTATTTTATCAAATTGAGGCGCGTGATCTTGTAACGGACTCGGATAAAGTAAAACGTTATTAATACTTGAATTGCCCATACCCGCTTTAGGTTCGGCCATATCATTTGCCGGCGCCGAACAGCCACCTAAAACAAATGCCATGGTGATTGTGAGAGTAATTAAATTTTTACGCATGTGCTTACCTTCCCTATTTGAGTTATCTATTTAAGCTCGCTGTGTGATCCATTGTCTGAATTCGTTATTTGATTTAGCTGCCTGTATGAATTAATTAAATTTACTGGCGGTATTCGTTTCCTCTTTTCTACTGTGTATGTTCGCTTCAACTCACTACACGCTAGTGAGTCAACATGTACTGCGGTGCTTGTGCTACTAGCTGGAAATCCAACGCCATAGTCACGCTCAACGCGGTAATCGTTATGATGGAAAAACCAAAGATTTGACGGGCCCAACGCTGTAGGTTAATCCCGTGGCGATAGCCTTTTAATGCCATTGCCAGCCACCATAAACTGGTAGCACAAGTCACTGCCATAAAGGTAATGCCGGTATATCCTGCGAGCGGTAATAGAGCGCTAACCAGCGCAAACACAGCGATATAAAGCACGATGTGAAGCTGTGCTTTTGCTATGCCCTCAGCAACAGGTAACACAGGGATCTTAGCCGCTGAATAGTCGTTAAAGCGGAAGATGGCAATTGCATAGGAGTGGGGCATCTGCCATAGACTGAACATCAACAACAAAATGATGGCCGCAATATCGAACTGCCCTGTCACGGCGCAGTAGCCAACCACTGGCGGAACGGCACCAGAGAAGCTACCCACCAATGTGCCGTAGACTGAACTTCGCTTCATGTACAGGCTGTAAACAGCGACATAAACCACATAGCCAATCACGGCAAACAGCAAAGCTACAATATTGGTAAACAGCCCCAATATGGCAAAACCAATAACGCCTAACAGTACGCCAAATATCAGTACAGAACGCGGCGATATCGCTCCCGTAACCGTGACTCTATGGCGGGTGCGTTGCATCTTGGCGTCAATATCGCGATCGATACAATTATTAATCGCACAGCCAGATGCAACCACCATTGATAAACCCACCATGGTGAGCAACATCAAGGTCCAATCCACATTGCCTTTTGCCGCTAACAAAAAGCCACCAGCGACCGAAATCAAATTTCCCATGATGATGCCAGGCTTGGTAACCTGAACATAACCTCGTATTGTTGACTGCAACCGTGCTGACATAAATCGACCTTGAGTTTTCATTGCATTACTCTCGCTACATCATCAATGCGTTAGCGGCGTAGATGATCCACACCGACAAACCCACAACCATGACAATGATCAAAGCTGTGAATAAGAACGAAAATGTATTGAGCTTGCCCTCTTTAGAAAAATTCAGATGCAGGAAGTACTTCAGGTGCACCACTATCTGTACGATTGCAGCAACAAGCACCACTGCTATTGTTAGCGGTTTTTCAAAGTGATGAGTCATCACCGCCCAAAACGGCATAGCGGTTAAAATGACTGAAAGCAGAAAACCAACCATATAGGACTTAACCTGTATAAATAGATCATCAGGTTGCTGGTTCTTTATCGGGTTTGCTTGGCTCATCACAACGCTCCTAACAGGTAAACAACGGTGAATACACAGATCCACACAATATCGAGGAAGTGCCAGAACAAACTTAAACAACCTAGACGAGTAATACTGCGATTATTCAGCCCTGTTTTAAGCACTTCTATCATCATGATGCCCATCCAGACTAAGCCCGCAGTCACGTGCAAACCATGCATACCCACTAATGCAAAGAAAGCAGACAAAAATGCACTGCGTTGAGGTCCATTGCCCTGCTCGATTAAGTGATGGAATTCATAAATTTCCATACCAATAAACACACAACCTAGAGCAAAAGTGATCAACAACCAGAGCACAGTTGCCGCACGGTTATGCCGTTTAGCGCAAATTAAAGCAAAGCCAAAAGTGATACTACTGAGCAACAGTGCGGCAGTTTCAAATAACACGAAATTCAACTCGAAGATGTCTTTACCCGAAACGCCGCCGTCGGTATTCATGTACAACACGGCATAGGTTGCAAACACAGAGGCAAACAAGATGCAGTCAGTCATCAGGTAAAGCCAAAAACCAAATAGCGTATTTTGGCTAGTATCATGATGATCGTCATGGTGCTCGCAAACGACCTCTTCTGTAGATGTCATACTTAACTGGGCTGCGATGGCAGTACTCATATAATCCCCCTTGCAACCTTATCCAAATGCGCATTTTCAATCGCGGTAATTTCATCGGGTTGAACATAGTAGTCATGGTCAGTGCCATAGGCGCGGAATAGGAACACGACAAAAGCGCCAAGCATGCCAACGATAGCCAGCCACAAAATATGCCAAATGACAGCAAAGCCAGCAGCTGTGATCCCAACGGCCATCAAGATCCCACTAGCAGTATTCTTAGGCATATGGATAGGCTGATATTGCGCAGGTCTCTGATACGCGACTCCTTTCTCTTTCATGTCAGTAAAGGCATCGATATCTGATACATGGGGAGACTTAGCAAAGTTATAAAACTGCGGTGGAGATGAGGTCGACCACTCAAGGGTGTGACCATTCCAGGGATCACCTGTGGTATCTAGATTTTGCTCACGGTCGCGGAAACTCACATACAGCTGCACAAACTGCAATATGATGCCGGCGAAGATGATGAAAGCGCCTACGGCGGCAAAATAGATCCAAAAGTTCCATGCAGGGTTATCGGTATGGCTAATACGGCGGGTCATGCCTAAGAAACCCAACACATATAAAGGCATAAAGGCAACATAGAAGCCTATCTGCCAGCACCAAAATGCCGCTTTACCTAGTCGTTCATTGAGATGGAAACCCATGGCTTTAGGGAACCAAAAGGAGAATCCGGCTAAATAGCCAAATACCGCTCCACCTAATATGGTGTTATGAAAGTGAGCAATTAAAAACAGACTGTTATGTAATACGTAATCAGCACCTGGCACCGCCAACAACACTCCGGTCATGCCGCCTATAGTGAAGGTCACCATAAAGCCTAGCGTCCATAATACCGGCACAGTTAACCGCAAGCGGCCACGGTAAATAGTAAACAGCCAGTTAAATAACTTCACTCCGGTCGGCACTGCTATCACCATGGTCATCACCCCAAAAAACGCATTAACATTGGCACTGGAGCCCATGGTAAAGAAGTGATGTAACCAGACGATAAAGCCCAAAATAGAGATAGCGCCACTTGCCCACACCATAGAGGTGTAGCCAAACAAACGTTTAGAGGTAAAAGTTGAGATAACTTCAGAGAAAATACCAAAGGCAGGCAAGATAAGGATATAAACCTCAGGATGACCCCAAGCCCAAAACAAGTTGATATACATCATGGCGTTACCGCCACCCGCGTTGGTAAAGAAATGGAAATCCATATATCGGTCTAACGTCAACATTCCCAGCAGAGCAGTTAAGATTGGAAACGACGCTACAATCAAAATATTAGCCCAAGTACAGGTCCAGGTGAAAATTGGCATCTGCATTAGCTTCATACCCGGCGCACGCATTTTGAGTACCGTGGCGATAAAGTTCACCCCGGTTAACGTGGTGCCAATGCCCGAGATCTGTAATGCCCAGATGTAGTAGTCGACGCCAACGCCGGGGCTAAATGCCAATTCAGACAACGGCGGATATGCCACCCAGCCCGTCTTAGCAAACTCACCCAAGCCCAACGAAATATTGATCAGCACTGCGCCTGAAGTCGTGAGCCAAAAGCTCAAGTTATTCAAAAATGGAAATGCCACATCTCGAGCACCAATTTGTAATGGCAACACCAAATTCATTAGACCAATCATGAACGGCATGGCCATAAAGATAATCATGATGACGCCGTGAGCAGTAAAAATTTGATCGTAGTGTTCAGGTGGCAAGTAACCCGCGGCACCACTTGTTGCCAGTGCTTGTTGTGTCCGCATCATGATGGCATCGGAGAAACCACGGATCAGCATCACTAAGGCCAGTACGATATACATGATCCCCAGACGTTTATGATCAACCGAAGTAAACCAGTCATGCCATAACACGCCCCACTTTTTATGTTTAGTAATGAGTGCCGCGATAATCACCGCCACCACAGCGACAACAGCGAGTGTCACCATGATGATAGGTTCATGATACGGAATTGAATCTAATGTAAGTTTTCCAAGAATAGACATGATTACTCCATCTCCCCATGCTTAGGGGATGAATGTGCAGAATGTGATGACATATCCATACCTGCATCCATATGCATATACTGCATAACGATATGGTTAAACATGCCCTCGCTGACGGTGTCGTAATACTGAACAGCATTGTTTTCACTGGGTTTAGCGAGGAGTTGATAACTGTCAAAATTAAGCGGCTGCTTCTGCTGCTTTACCTTGGCGACCCACAGGGCAAACTCTTCGGGCGTGGCAGTGGCAATCGCTTTAAATTTCATTCCAGCAAATCCTGCACCGCTATAGTTAGCGGAGATCCCATCAAAAACGCCGGCTTCATTGGCAATGAGATGTAACTGAGTTGCCATACCAGCCATGGAATAGATCTGGCTACCTAATTGCGGAATGAAAAAAGAGTTCATTGCAGTGTCAGAGGAGATCTTAAAGTTCACCGGAACGTTCGCCGGAAAAGCGAGTTCATTAACAGATGCGATACCTAGCTCAGGGTAGATGAACAGCCATTTCCAGTTAAGGGAAACAACTTCTACCGTGATTGGTGTCGCCTCATGCTCTAGAGGCTTGTAGGGATCAAGATCATGGGTCGAGCCCCAAGTCATAATGCCTAAAATAATCACAATCACGATTGGCACTAGCCAAACCACAATTTCAATCATTTTAGAGTGCGCCCACTTAGGCGCATAAATCTCATGGTTCCGACCATCGCGGTATTTCCACGCAAAGTACAACGTCATGAATATGACCGGGATAACAACGACGAGCATTAGCAAAGTTGCGACAACAATGAGATGTTTCTCATCGATGCCGATTTGCCCTTTGGGATCCAGCACGCCGCCTTCACAGCCGCTGAGCAATATTGCAAATATCGCCACTGCAGCTTTACTTAAATTTCGAATTAGCAAAGGAAGATTCCTCTAACCTTAAGGTGTATCGCTCTGCAGGCAAGCACTGCAAGCCCGGCAGCATTGGCTGCACAACAATTAAAAATAAGGTTAGCTCTGCGCAGCTAAGCCTTTGCAGAGATGAATCTTACAATTCAACCCATGAGAAAATTATTGAACAGCTAAATTTTTATTAGAAATTGTAAGTAGATAGAGGTGGAGCACGACAGCCGTGTGCAGCATGCACTCCAGCTTGTGGAAGGGAAATTGAAACGTCGGGTAACAGAACAATTAACGTTAACTTATTGATGAGTTTAATTATGTAACTAATCAGTCGCCAAAGCTGTTCTATAACAATAGGGTTGGTTAGAAGCAGACTGGCTAAACTTGCAGCCAAACACTCAAACAATAGACTGTCAGTCAGCGCAATTAGCTCACTAATATCAAGATAGCCAGCTGAAGAAACAGATAGACCGTCAGACAGTAACAGCAGCAGTAATCCACTGAGGAGCAGCGATAAATTAGCTTTACCCGCATTACAAACCTCTACCGCGATGGGTAGCTTTGCAAGCGATAGTGAGTAAGCGGCTAGTTTCAAAAGGTGTCCTGCTGGCAAAATTATAGTTATTTTATTGCCTGAAAAATATTCTGAGTTCAAGCTATCGCCGGAGAATAGCAAGAAGGCCGCATTGGATCAAAGCAACTATGCGCTAAAAATTAGCTTTATATTAAATAAACCTTAAATTAAACATAAAACCACACAAAGCATTACCAATTTAACAAAATAAAAACCTTTAACATCTCAAAAATAGCACTATTGAGAGTTGTAACAGCTTAATTAAAGATGAGCAATGACCAACCGCTCAAAATGCTAGCGTTACTGCAAAGCCATTTAGCAACGCCCCCCCCTTTTTTTCCGGTTAAAAAAATCAGATTAGCCTATGACTTTTGTAGTCCGTTTGAGGAGCCTTTTAAAAAAACCATAAAAAAACATCTGCACTAGGCAGATGTTTTCGAGATTGCAGTTAACTAAAAATGGATTAGTTTTGCTTTCTAACAAACTTAGATTTAAGCATCATCTGACCGTGGCCATCGACTTTACAATCGATGTCGTGGTCTGCGTCTACAAAACGCTTGATGACGGCTTTAGTGCCCACTTTAAGAACCAGTGAAGAACCTTTCACTTTTAGATCTTTAATCAAAGTGACTTTGTCTTCTTCAGCTAATAGGTTACCTACAGCGTCTTTAAGGATGATAGCGTCTGGATCAACGATAACTTCGTTCGGGTTCCATTCATGAGCACATTCTGGGCAAATTAGCTGTGAGCCATCTTCATATGCATAGATGGATTCACATTTTGGGCATGGTGGTAAAGCGCTCATGGCGTACTCTCTTTAGTCAATAATTTGGTGAATAATGCTTGATAGTGGTTTTTACTTAGGCAGCTATCAATATAACTCGTATTTCAAAGGCACATTATAATCAATATTTCGAATATCATCTAGATTCAAAATCTTGTCCTGTGAACTTGCCGCAGTTCAAAAGCAACTTTACCTGCGTAAGGTAGCAAAATTGATACTAGTGCATAGCCATCGCTCACTTATCGCTAAACCCTTGCTGATTGAGAAAGTCTTTCATAAAAGGTCGTGACTCTTTGCTTAACGTAGCGGTGATTTGCTGTGACCAAGTCACCTGTTTAGTATTGCTACTGCGACCAGCGTAATACTCAAGAATATGTTGGTCATAGGCTGCTACCGCCGCGAGGTCTAACGTTTGGTACTTATCTTGGTGCAACACGATATCGAGTGGCAAACGTGGTTTCTGCTCAGGCTCTTTGGCTGGGTAACCAATACATAAACCAAACAGCGGTAATACATGTTTAGGCAAACCTAATAGCTCACTCACCTGCTGCGGATTGTTACGAATGCCACCAATAAATACACCGCCTAAACCCAATGATTCAGCGGCAAGTAAAGCATTTTGTCCCATGAGCGCGGTATCGACCGCGCCAATCAAGGTTTGCTCTGTAAAACCAAGTTGCGCATTGGGATGGATCTGTTGGTGACGATTAAAGTCAGCACAAAAGACCAGAAACTCCGCAGCCGAGGCGACATAAGGTTGGCCACCAGCATATTGCACCAGCTTTGCTCGACTATCAGGGCTTGAAACCCGAATGATACTGCTACATTGAATAAAGCTTGAGGTCGATGCCGCCAATGCACAATTCAAGATCTGCTCAAGATTGGCGGCAGGTATTGCTTGATCAGTAAAATGTCTTACTGAGCGATGGTTCATTATTGTTGCAATTGTTGGAGTCATGTCTGCTAGATTCTATCGATTATGTTTCATCAGACTACTTTTCAATAAAGCGCAGTGCAATGGTTAGTGTTCAACGAGTAGATGTTTTTAGATAAATGCGTCGGTGAAACGACAGCAGCCTTTAACAATAAAATGTTGCTGATGACATAAAGGCTGCTGTAAGGTTTTAAGCGGCAGATTTAGGCTTATCTTCTAACGAGAAGTAGATTTTCGAAACGATAAACTCGGCAATTAAGATCCCAAAAACCAGCGCAAAAAAGGCCACAATACCATCAACCGGCCCAGTAAAATTAATCCTGTCACCAAAGACCAAGTTTATTGCTTCTAACATCACAAACTTAGATCCAAATAAGATAAGCCAGGTACAAAATGCACGGTAAAACTTGGGAGCCTTGCCTGGTTTATCTTTAAAATAATTAGCAATAGCATGCTCTGCTGCAATCGTCAGTTTTAATAGTAACTGCAATAAAATAGCCACTAATAGCGAAATAGAAAAAGACTCAACCGTAATGTATTGCCAAAATTCATTAAACAGATTCAATACGGTAAGGTCGACCAAGACTGCGAGCGTATAGCCTACAAAGAAACGCTGAGGAGTATTGAACCCATACTCTTTAATCGGTGCCGCTAGTGTGGGTTTAGCATTTGTTGCTACAGATTCTTGGCTCATCGACTTTCCCCTTGCAATAACTTGTTGAAAATTTAGTCACTTCGCTAACCTAACACTTACTCTAGGGATTTCAAGGCAATTGCTGTTAGTTATCAGTTTGCAAGGGAATTTATCTTTAGTGCATTGCCTAACCCTGCGGCTTAGGCTAATAATGAGTAAGGTAAACGCAACCGCTCATTTTGATAAGAGAGACTATGGACAAAACTACGCCTATCGTTCCTTTGATCAAAACCCAGTACGCCTTAGCTTTTGTCGATATTCTTAAGCAGATAGACAGTGATATTTACCCATCGATTGCCAAAGCTCAATTACCCGAAAACATTCTAGCACCGAGTCATGATTACATACCTCAGCTACCCTTAATCAAACTGCTAAACATTATTGGCGAAAAAGCGGGGCCAGACAGATACAGTCAGCTAATATGGCAAGTATGTCGACAAGTTTTGATCCCCAATTATATTGGTAAAATGCAATATGCTAAGACCCTCGAAGAGGCCTTAAATGAATTTGCGCAGCTATTTAATCAAGAGTCGCTACATTCGACTGTAAAACTTAGACATCTTGCAGGACGTCATTGGTTTATCCGTGAACACCGTTTCTATAGTGAACAACTACAAGACTTTAGAGCACACTTTATTGTCACTTTTTTGGTCGAACTGGTGCGGGCACTAACAGATAGACAGTGGTCCCCGACTGCAATAATGCTCACTGGCAGTAATGTCGAAGAGATTAAAGCATCTCTACTGCTTGAGAACGCTGAGTTTTATCTCAACCGCCGAGTGATTGGGCTATCTCTGTCTACAGAAGAGTTAGCCTCACCGGTAACACTCACGCTAAATTGGCAAGAAACTTCTGCTCGGCCTCACTTGAAACCTACATTATTCGCAGACTCGCTAAAGCAAGCGCTTAAGCCCTATTTAGGTTTAGGAAGACTGCCAATAGAGACTGCTGCAGATATCTTAGGGATGCCGGTTCGCACCATACAGCGGCGTTTAAAAAAGGAGAATGCCAGCTACTCAAACATCGTTGAGAATATTCTATTCAACCAAGCTTGTGAGATGTTGTCTGATACAAACATTCCTATCAGCCGTATCGCCTCTTCTTTGGGCTATTCTGATCTGCCACACTTTTCACGGGCATTCAAACGCATAACAGGTCTATCGCCACGAGCCTATCGTCAACAAGTTAGCTAGGCCAGCTATACCCGTGCTACCTGAAGATGCAGGATTCCGTGGGAGTTTAATCGGCTTTAATCACAGGTTCATTGCTCCATGCTGAACCTAAGCACCTACATCCATGCAGGCGAGGCATTGATTGCCATTAATGGTCGTTCCCTTAGTAAAATCAATAACACGGAGTAAAGCCCATGCTTGTTATATAAGAAACGCCCATCGAAGAAGGCTTTGTGTCAGCCCACTTCGTTGTTGCACTAACTTAAAAGGGAATAACCATTTCCACATTAGTGCGCCTAGAATTGAGCTGGCACAATGCCTCTGAAACGAACATATTCAAGTAGAACGGGTATATACTTGCCTGTTGTTTCTCTATATGCTGACAGTGTTAGTTTTGTGGATCTTCTCGCCTGAAATCATGCATTGAACTAAATTGAGGAGTCTATTTTGACCTTCTACCCCTCTAGAGATCCAGCGACACTAAAACCAGCTGTCGCCGCACTTATAGCAATTTCCCTATCAATGCCCGCTTATGCGGACCAATGGAATCTAGGCTTAGATAATGACGTGGTGATTGGTGATGATGGTGACTTCTCCAATGGCATTGTTATTGGCTGGCAGACCGCAGACGATAACGACTTCTCACACGCTCTCTTACTGTTTAACTGGCAATCAAAGTTACTGTTCTCTCCACAACAGGGCCGTAAACAATGGGGCGCTAAAATTTATCAGCGCATGTGGACGCCCACCGAGATTGGTTATGATTATGCCCAACCTAATGAACGGCCTTACGCAGGCTTACTAGAGCTCGAAAGCTTTACCGCTGCCTACAGCAGCCAAATCGCGCAAAAGAATTGGTTGGGCATTGGCGTCATGGGACCCGCTTCAGGTGCTCAAGCAACCCAAGAATTAGTGCACAAGATAACCTCCTCGACAGAGCCTCAGGGCTGGAAATTTCAGATAGAGAACCAATTCACTATGCAATTTGCTTATGAAGCAGATTATCTATTCACTCGAAAAAAAGCTTTTAAAAACAGTGATTGGGAATTGAGCGGTCACAGTTATTCGCAACTGGGTAACTTTCGCTCTGAAACCAACCTTGGCATGACCTTGCGCTGGGGCGATGATCTGGCACAGTCATTTGGACAGCTCAGTAGTCATCAAGGGCATTACGGCCAATACAGCTTGTCAGCAAAAGACAGCGGCAGTTGGACGGTATTTACTCGCGCTCAAACGGGTTATCGCTTCAATGATTTAACGCTTGAGGGCGATCTCCCCTACGACTCTTATGTGCAACTAAAAAATCAACAAGCACAGGCCAGTGCGGGAGTCGTATGGGCTTTTCCGAATTGGTCGCTAAGTTGGCGCTTTGATTTTTACAGTAAAGAGTATCAATCTGATCCACAGAATTGGCATGCTTATGGTGTATTAAGTTATAGCTGGATAATGTAATGCATATCTCGCTCAAGTAACCTAGAAACAGTTTTAAGCTGGTTTTAGGTTACTTGCTGTCATTCAATGATGCAGTGCTTAGCAGCGTTAGCTTTCCTCTTTAACCCAATGCAACACATCCTTAATCACTGACCAGCGCGGTTTTTTGGGTTTGGCATTTTCACCTAAAATCCAGTAACCATAGAGCTTGTCGACGTAACCCGATGACTTTTGAATCGCTAACCAACTATTAAGGAATGTCTGTAGTGATGCATTATCGCGCGCAACAGCATAGGATGCTGGAAAAGACTTAATCTCTTCTCGGTTATATAGCGTGGTGTACTCTGGGTACAAAATAGTCCAAGTCTTGCCCGCTTCAAGGCTTATCATCAACCCGTCCCATGTTTGACCGTCATCTTCGAAGAACAAACGGTCAGACTGGATAGTGTCGAACGTAAAATTAGTAAACTTCTTCTGTAGATGTGGAATGATTGAATAAGAACCTACAGAAGCAATACGAAGCGGACCAGCCTCGCGCAGCATTTTATCGGTCTTAAACTCATCAGCGCGATGATCTTTAACCACAAACGAGTAATGCAGATCGAGTACTGGTGTAGTAAAACCAACATGCTCGATGCGTTTAGTGGTCATCTGTAGCCCCGATATAGCGATATCGAACTGACCTTGGTTTATCGCGCCTAACACGTTGGCAAAAGTGTAAGGTACAAATGCTATTTTGACCTCCATCTCTGTCGCTAATTTTTTCATCAACTCAACATCAAAACCCACCAGTTCATCTTGGGCATTATAAAATGAGAACGGCACTTGAATGGGGTTATAGCCCACTCTTAATACACCGCTTTCTTTTATCTCTGCCACACTTCTAGGGCCGGTAGCTTCGGCTAATTCATCCCATCTAAAAGAGGTGACCTGATCAGGTACTTTTTCTGCGGCGCTCATCTGTGCGACCACTTCATCCATACTATATTCGGTGTTAACAATACTGCTCAATAGCCAACTAGAGCCCAGTAGACTCACGCCAATGACCACTGGCGTCAAAACGCTATACATGATTAATCGTGTATAGCTCACCTTAGCAATACCCACCAGCATGGCTGTACCTCCCACGGCAAGAATAAAGATATTCATCGCCGCGAGTAAGGAGGTGAATCGACTGGTAAACAGACTCGACACCATATAGAGCTGGAATAGGTCCGATGACAACTCGAGCGAATCTAGCAACATAGGAATGGTTAAATATACACTGCCAAACAGACTAATTAGGCCGTTTATCGACATCGGCAGGTAGGTTAAAAAATCAATCTCTTTGCCAGAGAACCAAGCAGCAAACAGCACGAAAACGATGGTTAACAATTTGCCAAGGTTCGGAAAACTAAACACCACCGGAATAATGATATTGGCGTAATCATCTGTCTGTTGATCGCCAATATCGTATTTATGAAATAGCTCTTTGGTTCGCTGGATAAGTAGCGGAATAATAATAAAAATATTACCCGCTGCGAATGCGGTGATCATCGCATCTTTTGCAATACCTGTTATGTCACGATATGAAAATGGTGTAATTGTTGCCAAGATTGCTGGCAATACCCAGTAGGTCAAAATCAGCGTCATGACGACATGGGCGACAAAGTAAACTTGCAGCTTTTGAAACTCTTCAAAGTCCATGGTGCCTGCGGTCGCTGCTGTCATGGCAAAAATACCAATTGGCATTAGCTTTACAATGCTTTGCGTCACCTTGTTGAATGACTCGCCTAGCAGTTGCATCGGCCGCATTAACGACTCTTTGTCATCTATAGAGATAAGCGCTATACCGGTAGCCACACAAAAAAGCACAATCGCAGGAATATAACTATTAGACAAAGAAAAGAACGGGTTTGATGGGATATACACATCGA
The DNA here is from genome assembly GCF_041468565.1 of Shewanella sp. 10N.286.54.B9. NCBI lineage: Bacteria > Pseudomonadati > Pseudomonadota > Gammaproteobacteria > Alteromonadales > Shewanellaceae > Shewanella > Shewanella sp. 10N.286.54.B9. Next base: position 5,363 of record NZ_JBFRIY010000029.1, on the reverse strand, counting down.
GTAGGTTAATCGAATTTGGGTCTTGCAGCGCGGTTAAGCTGAAAAACTCTCCCGCCTGCCAATCGGGGAAACTGTACTTGATAAGGAACATGGATAGCAAACCAAACATCCAAATCACCAGCATCAACTTACCCACCTTCACCCCCAGAGATTTAGCTTGTGCTAGGGTCAAGCTGCCTAAGCTAGAGATAAGCGATACGATAATATAGGGTATAATGGTCATCTGCAGTAGCTTAATAAAGGCATCACCTATCACCGACATCCAAGCTAACATCTCGCCGAAAAACAGCCCTGCCGCAATACCCGCTGCAAATGACAGCAGGACAAGCGTAGACATACTCATCTTTTTTTTAGGCTCTTCTATACTCTCTTTTTCTGGCTCAATGTCATTATTTACATCGGCGACTGCTGTCTTATCAAGCATAATCCAAATCGTCCTTTTTTTAGCTATTTACAACAGCCTTTAAGTCGCTATTATCGGCAATAGCGCTGTGATAACACTCAACATACTGGGCTATTTTTTGCTCGGGACTAAAGAGTGCTCTAGCCCGCGCCCTCCCTGCGAGTCCCATTTGTTGCTGCTTATTATCGTCTAGCAGAATAGTTTCCATTGCTTTTGCCATCGCTAATGCATCGTCAGGATCAAACATATAACCGCTCACTCCATGCTCAACCACTTCAGGGATCCCATCTACATTGCTACTGATAGTCGGAACTGCGCAGGCCATAGCTTCCAGCAGCACCATGCTAAACGACTCACGATAACTTGGCTGGATAACGCAATTAGCATTCGGAAGGTAGGACTCCACATGCATCACATCCCCCATAAAAGTAACATGGCGCAATATGCCGAGCTGGTCGCACTGAGCTTTAATGTTATCTATATATGGCCCACTACCGAGCAGCACCAAACGTGCATTCACTTTACGAAGTAGTAGATGAAATGCTTGAATCACCGTATCGGTATTTTTAAGTGCTCTAAAGTTTGAAACATGCATCACCACTTTTTCATCGTCTTTCGCCATTTGTCTGCGGGTATTAATGTTGGCAAATGTTGGCGAGAACACATTCAGATCAATAAAGTTATGGATGACATCTATCGATTTATCATTATCAAAGTGGCTGTAAATATAGTTACGTTGGAAACTTGAGACTGTTGTGACCTTATTGCTTTTGTGAATACTAAACTTATTAAGCGGATACAGAGGTTTATCTTGCCCAACTACCGTGACATCAGTGCCGTGAATGGTTGTTACCGTAGAGAATTTATGTTGGCTGATCTCCCCCGCAAGATACGCACATAAAGAGTGAGGTATAGAGTAATGCGCGTGCACTACATCGAGTTGATATTGCTCCGCAACTTCAACAATTTTAGCCGTTAGCGCAAAGGTATATAGAGGGTCTGAAAAAAGCGGATAATTAATTGCCTCTACAGAATGAAAGAAAAGCTGCTGAAAATCTTCAATGAGTTTAAAAGGCCTAACACTGGAAATAAAGTGAATCTCATGACCAAGTTTGGCTAAACCAAGGCCAAGTTCGGTTGCGACTAGGCCTGAGCCACCAATGCTAGGGTGACATACTATTCCGATACGCAGTTTAGACATAAATTTGCTACCACCCAAACAATAGTTAACAAGATGTTATCGCTAGATAAAACTTAGCACCGTTATGCAGTTAAGCAAATAAGTATAATAAACATACACTCACAACGATTTATTCACTGCTAATTCACTCTCTATTGCATCACGGACCATAGTGCTTGTTGTTACTATTTCTGTTTGCAAAATGCAAAAAACTAGCTGTCACGCCACACAAAAACAAATCAAGCTATTGATAAATATAATGTTTATATAATGGCACGTCTTATGCATTATCTAGTTTACTTTGATAACATGACAGTGAGAGATGCATTATGAAAATATCCAAGACTATTTCATTGAGCTGCGGTTCCCCTTTACTTCTTAGCCTTCTTATATCAGCGAATGTTAATGCCTCTGAGCCTTTTAGCGCTTGTCCTACTGAAGCGTTTGTCATTCAAAAACAATCAAATACGGCCAAAACTTACGGTGTGAATTTAGCGACAGGTAGTTACACTGTATTGTCCAATGATATGGGCAACGGCGACGCTTATAATGGTGTTGGCTTTAACTACCACGACAACTACATTTACGGCTGGGATTATTCAAACGGAACATTGGGCAAGACAGGCAACGACTATCAAATAGCCGCGTTAACTGTCTCTAAAGATGCTGACTCAGCCGCTGCGGGCTCTATCTATGTCGGTGATGTCGCCATTGCGGAAAACGTCTGGTATGGCTACCGTAAAGGTAAAGGCTTATTCAAAATCCCCCTCGATAACCCTGCAAACTACAACATGACTATCATTCCAGGAAGTAAACAGAATGCTAATTACTATATTACCGATCTGGCCTTTCACCCAACAGACGGTCACATTTATGCGATAAGCAATGGCTCTAACGGCAAGTTGCTGCGTATTGACGTGACAACCGGGGCAGCAACGGACTTAGGTACTGTAATAACCTCGAGTGGTAGAAATTTTATCTTTGGCGCACAGTTTTTCGACCCTGATGGAAATTTATACGTCAGTAATAATAGCAACGGTAATATCTACAAAGTCAACGTGAATGATGCTTCACCAACTGCCGTTTTATTTGCCTATGGACCCGCATCCTCAAGTAATGACGGCGCGAGATGTGCTTTAGCTGAAGTGACTGTCGGTGACTCAGTGGATTTTGGTGATGCTCCTGATTCATACGGTACGGTACTAGACTCAAACGGTGCTCGTCACTCAATAAGCGATAACTTGTACTTAGGTGCATTAGTTGATAATGAGTCCGATGGTTACGCAGCGCCACTGTCAGATGATGCTAGCGATAACTCCGATGATGATGATGGTGTGGTCATGCCGACCGGTTTTGAACTGGGTGAAAGCGCCATTTTACTGGTTACTGCCAAAGGTGGAGATGGCTATTTAAATGCATGGTTTGATTGGGATCAAAGCGGTACCTTTGAATTAGAAGAACAGATCATCCTTGGCGAACCGTTAGACAACGGTTTAAACACCATTAGCATTGAAGTTCCTAGTTGGGCAAAAGAGGGACCAACCTGGGCACGCTTTCGTTTAAGCACGCAACAAGATATTGCCGCGACCGGTGGTGTTGGAGATGGCGAAGTTGAAGACTATGCCGTGACCTTAACTGAAACTGGTGTCACCATTAACTACTACCCTTCTTCTTCTACTTTCACCACGCTTGCCTATGAGGATCTATACCCAGATTTGGGCGACTTTGACATGAACGATGTAGTGGTGCAGCTACGCATTATTGAATATGTAAAAGACAATAAAGTGAGGCGTATTGGCTTTGAAGCTCAGCTAGCAGCGATGGGCGCAGCTTATCATAACGGCTTTGGCGTGCATCTACCTGGTGTTAGTCGTAACAAGATTAAGGAGTCTTTGATTAACTGGAGCATTGATGATATTGCTCAGCAAGATTCTCCACTGGAAACCGGCCAAACTAATGCGGTGTTTATCTTTACTCAAGATCTTTCCGATTATGTGACGCTAGAGCAAGGTTGTGAATACCTGAGAACTGAAACAGGTTGTGAAAGCGCCTTCAGAACCACATGGTCACTGGATATCCCATTTGATGTACCAGTGTCAGAAAGCATAATCCCAGCTTTCCCTTATGACCCATTTATTTTCGCAACACCGAATACCGATCATGGACTTGCAGCCAAAAATGCAGTTGGTGCTAATCCTGGTCGTCAGCTTGAGATCCACTTAAAGAACCAAGCACCTACGGATAAGTTCTCAAGCAACTATTTCGGCTACCGAGAAGATGCTTCAAATCCAAGTGAAAACCAGTACTTCCAGAATGAGAATGGCATGGCTTGGGCAATTGAGATCCCTGTGACATGGAAGCACCCTAAAGAGAAAGAGCGCTTAGACAATGCTTATTCCGAGTTTGTTGATTTTGCTGCCGATGACACAGGCGCAACTAATCCAACTTGGTACGAAAATGCCGACAATGCACTTATCTTTAACGATTAATGGAGAATCACATGAAAACTCAAATTGAAAAAATCATCAATGTTCGTTTAAGTCTTATCGCATTGTCATTATTGGCATTAACAGCTTGTGGTGGTGGCGGCGATGGAGACGGTGCAAGTCCTACGCCTGCGGCGGTTACACCAACAGCGACGACAACGACAACAACGACCACAGATCCGGAGCTAGCACCTGATCCGACGTCTCTCGATGATTTAGTCGTTGATGCTGATAACGCCTTAGAAGCTTCTTATCAGCTAACGATTAATGTCGATAAAAGCAACCAGAGCCGCGGTTATTTCTCACTATGTGATGACTATACCGCTCAAGGTGGCAGTTACAGCGTTAACTTTGACTCTTGTTTATTTAGAGGCCCTTTAAGCGATGGTAAGCTAAACAAAGAGCTGAAAATTGCTAACCATGAAAGTCAGTTAATTGCCGTGATTTGGTATTATGAAGGACAAAACCCACAGTATGTGGAATGGAGTTATATGGCTGACAGCGAGAGCCAAATACTGACAATGGATTAACACTCTCAAAAGTAGGTCTATTTTGCCGCGATGTTGCACTCCACCCATCGCGGCTTTTTTATATCGTTTCCTATTCCATATACTTTTTAAAAAATAAACAGTCATCCAAATCAGTGCTTGCGTCGTATTGATGATAAAGCTATTTACAAGAGAACAATATGAAGCCAGCCAGCTATCAATATAGAATGAATCAACACGGGAAAGAACAACGCAACTTATCAACCAACATTACACTGCTTCTAGGGAGCCTATTAATGAGTAGCGTGAGCCTTGCTGCACCTTTTACTATTGAGCCCGAGAATAACTGGAATATTATCAATGATTCTGTAATGGGAGGAGTAACAAGCAGCGCCATTAGTTATGACAATAAAGTCGCGACTTTTAGTGGTGAGTTATCACTTGATAACAACGGCGGCTTTGCCTCAACAAGAACGAGTTTAACCACTAAAGTGCCAGCAAAGGCAACGCACGTTAATATTCGCGTGAAAGGCGATGGTAGGCAGTATCAACTGCGTTTACGTACAAATAATGACTGGGACGCTGCGGCGTACTCTCGCACCTTCAATACCGAACCTGGTAGATGGTTAACTTACCAATTTAGTGCTGACGAGTTCAGCGCACTTTTTCGCGGGCAAAAGGTCAATGCGCCAGAACTGAAACTCACAAATGTAAAACAGATAGGCTTTTTACTTGCTGACAAGCAACCAGGACCATTCTCTTTGTCGTTTAAATCTATTTTATTAGATTGTCTAGTCCTAAAATAG
>NZ_JBFRIY010000028.1:0-124838 GCF_041468565.1 Shewanella sp. 10N.286.54.B9 | reverse complement strand
GCCTGAAGGAGTGTTTTTGGTTTGCTACTTCTGCGTTGAATAAACTCATAAGGGAACAACCATTATGTCATTTATCCGCCTTGAATTAGCGTGCCAAAAACGCTCTGAGTAGATCAACTTCTTATACTGATTGGTATTAATCTCTCTTGGCTTTAAAGTATCTTTGCTTGCCAATAAAAAAGCCAGAAGAAAAATCTTCTGGCTTCATTCTAAGCTATTTCGGATACTTCCGTCTCAGCATTTTCGGCTTAATGCCTTAGCTTGTTCGGATGTATTCCATTATAGCTTTACGGCTTTATCCCTTCATGCTCTGCAGTAACAGCAATCTCTTGCTCAAGCGCTTCTTCTTCAGTTTCTGCATGGCCTTCAGCGCCGTGCATCCAATCGACAAGCTTGTCTGCCATGAAGTACAGGATGATGCCTGAAATAGCTGAAGTGATAGCGATACCAGCGAAGATTGCCATTGCGTTAGCAAGTTGCTCCTCTTTCTCGCCGCCATGTCCGATAAATGAACCGACTACGCCACCAACTTTGTTAGCGATAGCAACGAATAGGAACCATGCGCCCATCATTAGTGATGCGATACGCAGTGGAGCCAACTTAGTAACCATTGAAAGACCAATAGGAGATAAACAAAGTTCACCCATGGTATGGAAGAAGTATGCACCTACTAACCACCACATGCTTGATTTAGCATCAGCGTCGCCGCCCATCTCTAAAACAGCACCAATCATGAATAGGAAACCAATACCTAAAAGCACAAGACCTAAAGCAAACTTCACCGGAGAGTTAGGCTCATTCTTTCCTAAACGGATCCAGATAGAAGCGATAACAGGCGCAAAAATTACAATGAACATTGCGTTAAGCGACTGGAACCAAGTAGTTGGAACTTCCCAACCACCAATCATACGGTCAGTAAAGTCGTTAGTGAACAAGTTCATCAAGCCACCGGCTTGCTCAAAACCAGCCCAGAAGATAATAGTAAACAGACCCATAACCATAATCACTTTAATACGGTCACGTTCAATTTTTGTTAGTGGCTCTTTACGAACATCACCAGCCGCTTCATTCTTCTCTTTTTCTAGCTTGGCAGCTGGGTAGCGTCCAATATCACCTAAAAGTTTTTGCGCGAATATGAACTGGATGATAAGTGAAAGTACCATACCGATACCGGCACACAGGAAGCCCATTTGGAAGTTACCATCATAAGCTGCAACCACTGAACCTACGATAATACCTGAGAGGAATGCACCAACGTTAATACCCATATAGAAGATAGTGAACGCGCCGTCACGACGGTGGTCACCCTCTTCATACAAGTCACCAACCATGGTAGAGATGTTTGGCTTAAATAGACCATTACCAACAATTAGCGTGCCAAGACCAATGTAAAATACCATGGTTTCAGAACCAGGGATCCAGCTATGTGGTAGTGCTAGAATGAATTGACCCGCTGCCATTAAGGCACCACCGATCATAATTGCTTTACGTTGACCAAGGTATGCATCAGCTAACCAGCCACCAATAAGCGGGGTTAAATAAACAAGACCTGTAAAGGTACCGTAGAGCGATATTGCGTCACCCTGAGTCCAGCCTAAACCATGCCCACCTTCCGTTTGTACTTTATCTACAAGATATAACACCAAGATGGCGCGCATTGCATAATAACTAAACCGTTCCCATAGCTCTGTTGTAAACAACAGGAACAATCCCTTCGGATGCCCAAGCATCGTCCCCTGGGGTTTTACTCCGCTCATTTGTTCTTCCACCTTCAGCTTGTGATTGCCTGTGAGTCAATAAACACCACAGAAATATATTTTTATAAGTTGTCACGTACCAAATCTGCCGAATATACACATTAAAATGTTATTTTTAATGTGTATATGTAGCGGCTTTGGTCGCTCTGTTATGGGCTTATATTCTAATTTTTATTATTTGAAGCTAAAAATAGCGCCAAATGCGATAAAGCCTACCTTATATACCCTTTTAAGGTGGCTTAAGTCAATTTTAAGGGAGCGATTGCTGACTAAATGAGCACTATAAAGTTAAGCGCTTCATCATCTGTATAATTGCCAGCCAAGCATGGAGAACGATTTAAATTTGCATTGGTTCCTCGTTTGTTTTTTTGGTAAAATGCAATGCCGTGAAAGGACGTCACTATTTTTGATGATTGGAGTTAATTTTAATGAAAGCTTGGTATTTGTTATATTGTAAGCCCCGTGGCGAAGCTCGGGCTCAACAAAACTTGGCTCTTCAAGAGATTGAAACCTATATTCCAACATACCCCGAAGAAAAGAAGCATAACGGCAAGGTTACTGTTCGACGTGTATCTCTATTCCCAAGTTATCTTTTTATTCATTTTGACCCTCAAGTCACCAGTGTTTCTCGCGTACACAATACGCGTGGAGTTATCCGTATCGTAGGTTGTAAAGAGTTAATGACGCCAATAGATGAAGGTGTGATCGATGCTATTAAAGCACGTGAGCATAAGTGGATAAGTGAACTGTTGCCGGAAACGAGCACCAAAGAAGAGCGAGTTTCCCCCGTGCAATCCGGAGATAAAGTTAAATTCGTTGAAGGACCATTTGCTGAACTAGAAGGGATCTTTCAAGAGAAGAATGGCGAGAAGCGCTGTTATGTACTATTCGATATAATGGGCAAACAACAGCGGGTTTCTGTAGAACGTACTGCCGTTAAGCTCGCTGGCTGAGATTTATAGGTGTAGTCTAAACCCCATTTTACATGTAAGACATTCGCCATAGTTTCAGCTCAGGTTGTCAAACCTAGTGTTTTTTCCTTTGGTTCTGCTGGCAATTGGCGTAAGTCAGACATGTTCTGCTTTATGTTAAATCACTGCTGTAAATGCAGGTGTATAATTGATAGTCATCACAACGTAATAATTTTGTTAAGGTTTTTCCATGTCGGTAAGCTTAAGCTTGCCAATTCACTTGATACAAATCGAAGCCTTTGTTGGATTTTTACTTATTCACTAGTGACGAAACAATTGCGATATGGCGTTAAGGGTTTTTGACGAACGTCATAAAAGTAACGTAATGATTTTTTTTTAAGCATTTGGCAAGAGAATATAACAGAGTTACTGTTCTGACCACTTTGCTGATGTATAATCTCGCGCTTAAGATTAATTTGGAATGCCAAATAACAAGTTGTTTTTTTATTGTTAATGAAGTGCCCGTTCATGGGACTTGCTCTTAATTTTAGTCATTAAATAGCTATTGCTACTATCAGATATAGTGAATTTCCGCCAAGCGGAAGGGCAATTTGGAAGCCGTAATCCATGGGCGGTAGCGTGTCTGAACGCTAAGAAATACCTAGTGATTAGTTAGTTTGTCTGCTGCCTCTTACAAAGTTGGTCGTCATTTATGCCGTCAATTTGCTCATTTTAAGTTGGTCGTCATTTATGCCGTCGATTTGCTCATTTAAGTAGGTCAGCATTTATGCTGTCAATTTGCTCATTTTTAAGTAGGTCGGTATTTATGCCGTCAATCTGCTCATTTTAAGTAGGTCAGCATTTATGCTGTCAATTTGCTTTGCTAGTTTTCTAGCAAGCGAAGTGTTCCGTACTACGGAACTTTTGTGCCGTAAGGCCATAGTTTGTTCGTCCAAGATTTTATTGTCTTTGCTTTACCATAAGCGAAGCGTTTCGCAGCGACTAGATCACCTGGCGTAGGTCATTCGTCTCTGCTTTCACCCGGCTTTTTGCCTGCTTTTAATTTTTCGGAGATCACTGGTGCTTAACAAGACTAAAAAATTCATCCTGGCTGGCGCAACCGCTTTGCTGCTATTAAGCAGTCATGCTCAAGCTGCCATGCCATCTCCACAAATGATCGAGCAGTTTAAAAACTTACCAGCGTCAGAGCAGCAGCGTTTAGCTAAACAATATGGTATTGATCCATCAATGTTAGGTGGTAGTAGTGGCTCACAACAGCAGTTAGAAAACCCACAAGTGGTTAACTCTCGTGGTGAATATGATCGTAACGGAAACTTGATTCCAAACTCTAGCCAAAATCCGAACTTCTCAAATACCGCTAATAAAGAGAAAGAACTTACTTTTGAAGAAGACGCGGCTAAAACCGAACTGCAGCGATTTGGTTATGATCTGTTTGCTGGCGAGCCTACTACTTTTGCGCCCGTATCTGACGTGCCTGTTCCGAGTGAGTACCTAGTTGGTCCTGGAGATAACATTAAGGTTCAGCTTTATGGCAAAGATAACAAAGAATATGACTTAGTCATCAACCGCGAAGGTGTCATTCAGTTTCCAGAGCTTGGACCGATTAATGTATCAGGGCTAAGTTTTAGCGAGTTGAGATCATCATTGTCACAACGCATTAAAAAGCAGATGATTGGTATCGAGTCCAATATCACCATGGGCGAGCTTCGCTCTATCCGTATTTTTGTCGCTGGTGATGCTTATAAGCCAGGGTCATATACGGTTTCAAGTCTTTCGACAATCACTCAAGCATTATTTGTTGCTGGTGGTGTCAATGAGATTGGTTCACTACGTAATATTCAAGTGAAGCGCAATGGTAAGTTAGTTGGTGCAATGGACTTGTATGACCTTTTACTGCGAGGTGACGCATCGGGTGATATTCGTCTACGCTCTGGTGATGTGGTATTTATCCCATCAGTTGGCGGTTTAGTGAGTGTGACTGGCGAAGTCAGACGTCCTGCCATTTATGAGCTTAAGAAACACGAAACCATGGCGCAGGTCATCGAAATGGCGGCTGGCGTTAAACCCGGTGCTTATCCAAAGCGCAGTAGTGTAGAGCGCTTTAACAAAAATAGCCTTAGAACCATTGTTAATGTCGACCTTACATCTGATGCCGGAAAACGCACTAAAGCGCTTGCTGGTGATGTGATTCGAGTCAAAAATGCGACTTCACAATACGAAGATGCACTCACCGTGGTTGGTGCGGTTGTTAGACCTGGAAAATACCAATGGTTTGAAGGACAAAAAGTTAGCGATCTTGTTCCCTCGATTTGGGGTGATTTAACGGTTTCTGCAGATTTAGAATATGCAGTCATTGTTAGAGAGGTAAATAAGCAAGGTGATATTCAGGTTTATCAGTTCTCACCATCTAAAGCGATTAACGGCAAAGTTGCTTCTCAAAACCTAACCCTTAAAGCAAGAGACAAAGTTATCTTCTTTAACTTTAGCGATATGGCGCAAAATCGTTATGAGCTGAATAAACTAGTTAAAGAGCGAGTAGAGAAGGTGCAGTCATTGGCTGGCGACTCACTTATCGGTAACGATCTGTTTAAGGCTGGTTTCTCTCAATTAAATCAACAGAAATTCGCTGACCGAGCAGAACTTGGCGGCGTTGCTATTAACAGTAAAGCTGAAGAAGATGAAAGCACGGCAATAAAAGGTGAAGTCAACAAAATGTTGGTAAACCTTTTTGAAGACAGAGATTTGATAAAGTTAAGCAGTGTGATGAACCGCGGTGAACTACTTTACCCGGTAATCATGAAATTAAACAGTCAAGGACGTGCGGGGACTGGCGTTCAAGCTGTTGCGGTTAATGGTAAGGTTAATAACCCGGGCATTTACCCTCTGGCAGTAAATGCGCGAGTACAAGATCTAGTGATTGCGGCAGGTGGCCTTGAAGAAGGGGCTTACACAACTCGCGCAGAACTAACCAGTACACATACAACTATCGATGGCTCTTCAATTAGTCACAAAAACATCGCATTAGATGTCGCTCTGCAAGGTGATATTTCACAGAACCTGTTGCTTAAAGGTCGCGATATTCTAACTGTGATGACTACGCCTGATTGGCAAGAAAATAAGTCAGTTGAAATTCGTGGTGAAGTGAAGTTTCCGGGCACTTATAATATTCGTCGTGGAGAGACACTGGGCGACGTGCTTACTCGAGCGGGTGGCTTTACCGAATATGCATACTTACCTTCAACCGTTTTTGTGCGGGAATCTGTGCGTCAACAAGAACAGCTAGAGATTAAAAAGCTTGCTGACCAACTTCGTCGTGATATTGCAACGCGTGGTGTATCGAAAGACGGCAACGTTGTAAATTATAGCGATGCTCAGATGATGCTTACTGATCTGGAGACTATCGAAGCCGTAGGTCGATTAGTGGTTGATCTCTCAGCAATTTCAGTTGGTATCAGTCAAGCAGATCTTCAGTTAGAGGATAAAGATGTATTGTACATCCCGTCAACTAAGCAAACCATTGCTGTAATGGGCGAAGTACAACATGCTGCAACGCATAGATTCAAAGATGGTCAAACTGTGGACCAATACCTAGCAATGTCAGGTGGCGCACGAGAGCGTGCTGATGATGATAGAACTTATATCATTAAAGCCGATGGTTCGGTGATGTTGCCTAACCGCTCAATGTGGTTTAGCAGTGAGTCAAGCTTACAACCAGGCGATACGATTATTGTGCCACTTGATACAGAGTACAAAGACAACCTAACACTCTGGACCCAAGTCACCAGCATCATATACAACACAGCAGTCGCATTCGCTACAGTCGCAAACTTATAAAGCTAAGGCGAACGCCGCTAGCGGCTACGGAACGGACTGCGTCCTTACGGATAACAGCAGAATCGCTCTTTCTGTAAACGAAGTGTTCAGTCAGTGAGCTTGCGAACGTTCCGTCAACCGTAAGCTTTAGCGTTCTCAAAGGCTTTATCCGTAAGCGTAGCGTTCCTTCTAAAAACCAAGGATGGTTATGAAATTTCAAACGTTAGAAGTCTGGCAACTTAGCTATCAAATCTCATGTTCTATCTATTTAGAAACAAAAGGACTGCGAGATTGGGGCTTCAAAGATCAAATAACCCGTTCAGGCCTCTCTGTTCCTTCAAACATAGCAGAGGGAATTGAACGTCAAGGTGCAAAAGAGCAAGTGCAGTTTTTGTATATTGCCAAAGCATCGCTAGCCGAAGTTATGACACAGGCGATGATAGGTAAAGATATAGGCTATCTAGAAACTAAATTCGTGGATGAGCTTTTAGTAAAAGCTGAAAGAATCTCAGCGATGCTTGCTGGATTGATTAAAAGCATAAAAGCCCGTAATCAATAGTCTTTGTTTGATGCTTTTACCGTAAGAGAGCCTGCGAACGTTCTGTCCACGGTAAGCAAAGCGTTCCGTAGGTCGAAGACCGTTCACTTCTTAACTTAATATCTTTTTCCGTAAGCGAAGCGTTCTGTAAGAGAGCTTGAGAGCGTTCCGCCAACCGTATTCAAAAACTTAAATAATGAGATAAGTTTTAAATGTCGAATGAAATAAATAAATATACACAGGATCAACAGTTCCCTCAAACAGCACAGGACGACGAAATCGACCTCCGCGAACTCTTCTCCGTCATTTGGCAAGAAAAATGGCTAATCATCGCCATCACAGCTGTTTTTGCTATTGGTTCTGTAATATTTGCATTATCGCAACCGAATACTTATAAGTCCGAAGCGCTATTAGCACCAGCAAGTGAAGAGCAAGGCGGCGGCTTAAGTGCTTTAGCTGGTCAGTTTGGTGGTCTAGCGAGTATGGCTGGAATTAACCTCGGTGGTGGTAGCGTTGATTCATCACAAATGGCCATTGAGGTGATGAGGTCTCGTCAATTTGCTAGCCAATATATTAAAAAGCACAAGATACTACCGGATTTAATGGCGGTAGAAAGATGGAATCAAGTCGATAATTCGTTAACATACGATACTGAGTTATATGATGCGGATTCAAATAAATGGGTGCGTGAAGTTAAAGCTCCTTTCAAACCTGAGCCTTCTATGCAAGAAGCATATAAAGAGTTTATTAAGGCTGTATCAGTAAGTTCGGCTAAAGATACAGGAATGGTCACTGTATCAGTTGAGCACTTATCACCTGCAATAGCGCAACAATGGGTAAGTTGGCTCATCGAAGATATTAACAAAGTTATGAAAGAGCGAGATGTTACAGAAGCTAATCGCAGTAGTGAGTTTTTGGAAACTCAAATAGCTAAAACCAACGTAGCTGACATTCGTACAATCCTTTACCAGCTTATTGAAGAGCAAACCAAAACTATCATGTTTGCTGAAGTACGCGACGAATATGTATTTAAAACGATTGATCCAGCTTTAGTTCCTGAAGAAAAAGCAGGCCCTAAGCGTGCGTTGATTTGCGTATTAGGTACTATGCTTGGCGGCATTTTAGCAGTTATGATTGTTTTAATACGACATTTTGTCAGAAAGGACAATTAGTCGACATAGTTTTTATAGGCTGCTTTATATGAAATAAAGAGCAGAAAAACAGTGAAAGCCAAATCTTACATGGGTCTGCGGCATATTGACTGTCTTTAAGTGGATTAAAAGTGTCTCAGCTTGATTCTCCAAGCTGAGGTTGGATAGTGTGGTTATTCAATTTACAATGTCTAAATTGAACTTGTTCTTAGGCAAGTAATACATCTTGGAAATATAAAAATGAAAATCTTAGTCACAGGCGGAGCTGGTTTTATTGGCTCAGCAGTAGTACGTCATGTCATCAATAATACACAAGATAGTGTAATCAATGTCGATAAATTAACCTACGCGGGTAATCTAGAGTCGTTAGCAAGTATTGATTCTAGTGAACGCTATGTTTTTGAACAAGTTGATATTTGTGACCGTGTTGAATTAGACAGAGTTTTCACAAATTGTAGACCTGACGTCGTAATGCATTTAGCCGCTGAGTCACATGTTGATCGTTCTATCACGGGGCCTGCTGATTTCATACAGACAAATATCGTAGGCACATATACGCTTCTTGAAGCGACACGAGCATATTGGAACACATTATCTGAAAATGCTAAGAAAGCATTTCGTTTCCATCATATATCTACCGATGAAGTCTATGGTGATTTACCGCATCCTGACGATATTGAAGGTGGAAAAGAGTCTTCAGCGGATAAAGAGTTACCGTTATTTACCGAAACAACATCATACGAGCCATCTAGCCCTTACTCTGCATCTAAGGCAAGTTCAGATCATTTAGTTCGTGCTTGGTTAAGAACTTATGGATTACCAACGATAGTAACCAACTGTTCAAATAATTATGGCCCTTACCACTTTCCCGAAAAACTGATTCCACTGGTTATTTTAAATGCATTAGAGGGAAAGCCTCTACCTATTTACGGCAAAGGCGATCAAATTCGCGATTGGTTATATGTAGAAGACCACGCAAGGGCACTTTATAAAGTGGTGACTGAGGGGATTGTTGGCGAAACGTACAATATCGGCGGTCATAACGAAAAGCAAAACTTAGAAGTTGTCCAGACTATTTGTGAAATTTTAGACTCTTTAGTTCCAAAGAAAACTCTCTACAAAGAGCAAATAACTTATGTAACCGATAGACCTGGCCATGACAGACGCTATGCGATTGATTCAAGTAAAATGCAGCTTGAGCTCGGTTGGACACCTGTAGAAACATTTGAAACTGGTCTTAAAAAGGCTGTCGAATGGTATTTGAGTAATCAAGAGTGGTGTCAACACGTACAAGATGGCAGTTATCAGCGAGAGCGTCTAGGTGTAGAGTCACTGGTTACGAAGGGAGAAGCGTAAATGAAAGGTATTGTATTGGCCGGTGGCAGTGGAACTCGTTTATACCCATTGACTAGAGGTGTGTCAAAGCAACTTCTCCCTATTTATGATAAGCCAATGGTTTTTTATCCCATCTCCACTTTAATGCTGGCTGGTATCAAAGATATATTAATCATAACAACCCCTGAAGATAATGCGGGCTTTCAACGTTTATTGGGGGACGGATCTGATTTTGGTATAAACCTTGAGTACGCTATTCAACCAAGTCCAGATGGTTTAGCACAAGCGTTTATCATTGGTGAAGAGTTTATTAGTGATGATAGCGTTTGTTTGGTGCTTGGGGATAATATTTTCTATGGTCAATCTTTTTCAAACACATTAAAAAATGCTGCTTCACGTAAATACGGAGCAACTGTTTTTGGCTACCAAGTGAAAGACCCTGAGCGTTTCGGTGTGGTTGAGTTCGATGAAGACATGAAAGCTTTATCGATTGAAGAGAAACCTGACTTTCCAAAATCTAACTATGCAGTTACAGGTCTTTATTTCTACGATAATCGAGTTGTTGAAATGGCTAAGCGAGTTCAACCTTCGGATCGTGGTGAACTTGAAATTACCACTTTGAATGAAATGTATCTTAATGATGGCTCATTAAACGTCGAGTTATTAGGTCGTGGCTTCGCTTGGTTAGATACAGGAACTCATGAAAGCCTTCATGAAGCCTCTTCTTTTGTTCAAACCATTGAGAATGTTCAAGGCCTGAAGGTTGCCTGTCTTGAAGAAATTGCATGGCGTAATGGTTGGTTGAGTGAAGAGCAGGTGCTAACACTTGCTAAGCCAATGATGAAGAATGAATACGGTCAGTATTTGGATCGTTTAGTAAATGAAAATCAGAGAAAGGCTGTAAGTTAATGCGAGTATTAGTTACAGGGTGTAATGGACAAGTTGGCTGTAGCCTTAAAGAGCAATTAGCTAAGAACCCTAATACTGAAGTATTAGCGCTTGATAGAGATAACCTTGATATTACTAGTCAAGAAGCCGTTAATGCTGCTGTTACCGAGTTTCAGCCTACGATCATTATTAATGCTGCAGCGTATACCGCAGTTGATAAAGCAGAAGAGGAAATAGGGCTTTCTTATGCCATTAACCGCGATGGACCGAAATATTTAGCACAAGCAGCGCAAAACGTGAAGGCTGCAATACTCCATATATCAACAGACTATGTGTTTGAAGGTAATAAAGTTGGTGAGTATGCAGAAACTGATAGGACAAATCCGCAAGGAGTTTATGGCGCAAGTAAGTTGGCGGGTGAAATTGCTGTAGCAGAAGCGTGTGATAAACATATCATTCTTCGAACAGCTTGGGTCTTTGGTGAAAATGGCAGTAACTTTGTAAAAACTATGCTGCGCATCGGTGCGGCTCGTGATGCATTGAATATTGTTGGAGATCAGTTTGGTGGACCAACTTATGCCGGTGATATTGCTAATGTGTTAATCAAAATTGCTAATCGAATTGAAGAAGGCTGTATTTTTGAATATGGATTATATCATTTCTCGGGTTTACCTCATGTAAGCTGGTATGAGTTTGCAGAGACTATTTTTGAAGAGGCACTCGAGAAAGATATAATTAACAAAAAACCAACCCTTACTAGCATTACTACTGGACAGTACCCAACACCAGCAAAGCGCCCTTGTAACTCTCGTTTAAGGACTGAAAAAATTACCAATGTATTTTCAATTGAAGCAAGTGATTGGAAGACGGCACTAAATAATATTCAAGCATATACAGGATAAGAACATGAAAGTTATTACTACTCGTATTCCTGGCGTAAAAGTTATAGAACCAAGTGTGTTTGGAGACGAACGAGGTTTCTTTATGGAGACTTGGAATCAAAAGCAATTTGAGGAACTCGTTACGGGCAAGCCGACGCAATTTGTACAAGATAACCATTCAAGGTCTAAAAAAGGGATTTTGCGCGGCTTACATTACCAAACAGAAAATACTCAAGGAAAGTTAGTTCGCGTAGTTTCTGGAGAGGTATTTGATGTCGCTGTTGATATTCGTAAAAACTCACCTACTTTCGGTCAATGGGTAGGGGAATATCTTTCGGCAGAGAACAAACGTCAACTTTGGGTGCCAGAAGGGTTTATTCATGGCTTTCTTGTCATAAGTGATGAAGCTGAATTTGTATATAAATGTACCAATTACTATGATCCTAACTCAGAAGTTTCAGTTAAATGGAACGATGAAGATATAGGTATTGAATGGCCACTTGAAGAGTCACCGATATTGTCTCAAAAAGATATGGATGCAATATCATTTAAAGAGTTAAAGGATTGTAATGAATATTAAATTTATACAATTTCAAAGTCACGGAGACGATAGAGGCTCACTGGTTAGTCTAGAGCAGAATAAAAACATTCCGTTTGATATAAAACGCGTTTATTATTTATTTTCCACAAAGGAAGACGTAAGACGTGGGTTCCACGCTCATAAACAATTAAAACAATTAGCTATCGTGCTAAAAGGATCTTGCCGTTTCTTGCTGGATGATGGTACAGAGAAAATAGAGTTGCTATTAGATAACCCTGCTCAGGGCCTCTATATCGAATCATTTGTTTGGCGCGAAATGTTTGATTTTAGTAAAGACTGTGTGTTGATGGTGTTAGCTGATTCGGTGTATGACGAAAACGATTATATTCGTAACTATGACGAGTTTATGGGCATGGTAGAGAATGATTCATAAATTAACAGATGTTCAATCAATTAATATTGGTGTAAATACTAATGTTTGGCAATTTTGCGTCATTTTACCTTCGGCGGTAATAGGTTCAAATTGCAATATTTGCTCGCACTGTCTAATTGAGAACGAAGTAGTGATTGGCGATGATGTAACCATCAAAAGTGGCGTACAGGTTTGGGATGGAATAACAATAGAAGATAAAGTATTTATTGGACCCAATGTTACTTTTACAAATGATGAAAAACCGCGCTCAAAAGAATATCCAGATCTCTTCCTAAAGACCTACATTAAAAAGGGCGCATCTATAGGTGCAAATGCCACAATTCTACCAGGTATTACTATTGGTGAAGGTTCAATGGTTGGAGCTGGATCAGTGGTGACGAAAGATGTCAAGTCATTTAGCACTGTAGTAGGCAATCCAGCAAAAGAGATAAATAAATGATCCAATTTCTCGATTTAAAAAGCGTTAATAATCAATATTCAGACGAGCTAAAAGAAGCTTGTTCAAGAGTTATCGACTCCGGTTGGTACATTATGGGAAGTGAACTACAGGCGTTTGAATTAGAGTTTGCTCGTTTTTGTGGGACTAAAAGTAGTATTGGTGTTGCGAATGGTTTAGATGCACTTACTCTAACTTTGCGTGCTTGGTTAGAATTAGGAAAACTAAAAGAGGGTGATGAGGTCATTGTGCAAGCAAATACCTATATTGCTTCTATATTAGCGATTACAGAAAATAAATTGAAACCAGTATTAGTTGAGCCAGACATAGATACTTTTAATCTAACACCGGAGGGCATCAAAGCTGCATTAACATCTAAAACCAAGGTTATTTTACCAGTGCACCTTTACGGTCAAGTCTCACCAATGGTTGAGATTATGCAAATAGCAAAGGAAAACAACTTACTTGTATTAGAGGATTGTGCTCAATCGCATGGTGCAATGATAAATGGTAGAAAGTGCGGTTCATGGGGCGACGCAGGTGCATTTAGTTTTTATCCAGGAAAAAACCTCGGTGCATTAGGTGATGCAGGAGCTGTAACTACTAATGATGATGAGCTTAAAGAAGTGTTAACTGCACTGCGTAACTACGGTTCACATGAGAAATACAAAAATAAGTACAAAGGTACTAATAGCCGTTTAGATGAGATGCAAGCAGCTATGTTGCGCGTGAAGTTACGATATTTGGATATTGAAACAAAAGCTCGACAAAAAATCGCAAAAGCTTACTTAGGTGGCATAACTAACCCTCTAATTGATTTGCCTCTTGCTGGGGATGTGCATTCACATGTATGGCATCTTTTTGTCATTAAAACGGCTCAGCGAGAGAAGTTGGTTCAGTATTTAACTGAAAATGGAGTGCCTATAATGGTCCATTACCCCATTCCACCTCATAAGCAGGATGCCTATAAAGAGTGGAAGGACATGTCATTTCCAATAACTGAAAAGGTTCATAGTCAAGTATTAAGTATTCCAATTAACCCAATAGTAAATATAGAAGATATAAATTTTATAATTAAAACTTTAAATGACTATTAATGCATTATTTAGTAATGCGTTGCTTTAATAAAGCGGTTGTAGGCACCCATAATAAATGTGTAGGATATTGTGCTAGCCGTTTTATAGTTACCCGTTTTCCCTATGGTAAACCCTTCCTTTTCCTTTTGCTAACGTTAATGAGATAATTATGTGTGGTATTTTTATAAGTAATAACCCTTCAATAGATAAAGGTTCGTTAGCAATAATTGAAGATAGCCTAAGGTTTAGAGGTCCTGATTGTTCCTCTGGACTTGTGGTAAAGGATACTTGGAAAGCGTATCACTCACGACTTTCTATTATTGACATTAATTCTGGCGTTAATCAACCTGTTATTGATTGCGATGGAGGTATGCTTGTTTTTAATGGTGAGGTATTAAATTACAAAGAACTCGGTATTAAGTATTTCAATAAAGAATACTTTAGCGATACTCAATTACTTAGTGATTTAATCGTGAATAAGTTTTTTGTGCCGAGTGAGTTAGATGGTTTTTTTGCATTTGTTTATGTCGATTCTCATGGTGAATTGAAGCATGCTTGCAGGGACAGGTTTGGCGTAAAGCCACTTTTTTATTATCAGGATGGTGATACAATTAGCTTCTCTTCAGAGCCTAGTGTTTTTAAACGTTTGTTTAACCTATCGGTAAAAGATGAATCCATTGAAGAGTATTATGCTACGCGTGCCACAATTTTTTCAGGCTCTTTCTTTGAAGGTGTTAATAGCGTGGATCCAGGGTGCTGTTACGTTGATGGTACATATTTTAATTGTATAGAATTTCTACAAGGAAATTACACTTCTTATTCCAACAGTGAATTAGAAATACAATTAAAAAAAGGTATAGAAACCCGGATGGTGTCTGACGCGCCAGTTGGCTTATTGTTAAGTCGAGGCGTTGATAGCAATATAATTAAAGAACTTGGTACCTTTGAAAAGTATTATTCTATTGGTTTTGAAGGTGATGATGATATTGAGTATTTGAAAACTGAATCAATTAATAATTTAACTATAGTTGATTGTAAACCGCATGAATACTTGGAAAGTTTTCAATATTTACTCAATTTACGTGGCGAACCAATGTCTGTACCAAATGAGGTCTTATTGTATAGGATTTCAAAAGTAGCAGCTGATGATGGAATTAAAGTTTTACTATCCGGTGAAGGAGCCGATGAGTTTTTTGGTGGGTACGATAGAATATTTAAATGGGCTGCTATTACTAAAGAGTTTAATTTAGGTGAATTTCTACAACTGTATTGCTATAAGCCACCTAAAATAAATTCCATTCTATATAAACGCTTTGAATTACTTTTCGAAAACAACAGGCTAAAATCAACTTTCGAGATGGTAAGATGGTTTTTCATTCGTTACCATATGCCTATACTTTTTAGAAGATTAGATTTTGCGTTAATGGCTGCAGGCATTGAGGGAAGAGAGCCCATCGCCAATCACCATGTTTTTCAGGTGGCAATAAAGCAATGTGAAGATGATTTGATGGGAGACATTCTAGGAAAGTTAACCTTAAGAAATCTTATAGCAAAGTATAAAGGCCAACAATTCGCTTTTGAGAAAAAAGTTGGTTTTCCAGTTGACCTTACCAAAGTTTTCCCAAATCCAAATAATTTGTCTTCATATGACTTATGGTTTGAAAATAATTTAGAGGTATTAAAATGATTATAGGTTATACAAGTGGCGTTTATGATTTATTCCACGTAGGGCACGTTAATCTTTTAAGAAATGCAAAAGCAATGTGTGATAAGTTAGTTGTTGGTGTGACTATTGACGAATTAGTTTCGTACAAAGGTAAACAATCAGTAATTCCTTACCATGAGAGAATTGAAGTTGTTAGAGCTTGTAAGTATGTCGATGTAGCTATTCCTCAGAACAATATGGACAAAGCCGCTGCTGCACTTAAAAACCATGCAAGTTACCTATTTGTCGGTGACGATTGGTATGATACACCAAAATGGAAAGAGCATGAGAAGGAACTAAGTAACGTTGGTTGTAAAGTTGTATACTTTCCATATACGAAAGGGACTTCTAGTACATTAATCAATCAGACCCTTGTTGGGTTAAGAGAAGCTGAATCCGATGTTTAGATTAAAGCCGTCTTATAAATATTTAAAGGAAAAAATGCCTTTATTATACATGTTTTATAAATGGCTTTTTAGATTATGGAAAACAGTTAAATATTACTCGCTAATTAAGAAGTCAAAAAACCTTGATGAGCTTACGGTGGAAAGAATAAAAAATAATGAAAAACCCTTGAAAGTTTTGTTTTTCGTTATTCATGAATCAGTATGGAAGTTGGAAACAGTATATAAGAAAATGGAGTCTGATTCAGACTTTCATCCGATAATAGTTATTTGCCCTTATATCAATGCAGGTGAAGACACTATGAATCGTGACATGAATAAAGCTTTCACCTATTTTAATGACAATGGTTATAATGTAAAAAAAGCTATTGATGAAAATGGGGGGGTAATTAATCTTAAGCATGATTTGAAACCAGATATTATATTTTTTACAAATCCCCATGATTTAACATTCAAAGAGTTCCAGGCTGAAAATTATTTGGATGTATTGTCAATATATATACCTTATTCTCATCAAGTAAGTAAATATGATGATTATCAACCTCAATATAATCAGCTATTCCATAATTTGATGTGGAAAATATTTACAACTAATTCGCTAGACAAACAAATTTTTAAAAAATATTCAGAACGTAAAGGAGCTAATGTCATAGCTACAGGTTATCCTGGAATCGAGTACCTTTTAGAAAGTAATAGAGTGGTCAATGATGTATGGAAAAGACAAGGGAAAGTAAAGAAGAAAATTATATATGCTCCTCACCATACGATTGACGACAACTGCTCTTTGGGCTATTCAACGTTCCTAAAGTACTCTGCCGCCATGCTAGATTTTGTTGAGGAGTTCAGTGAAAGTGTGCAGTTTGCATTTAAACCGCATCCATTGCTTAGAGACAAATTAGCTAATGACAATGTTTGGGGAAAGGAAGCTACAGATAAGTATTTTGATTTTTGGCAGTCGCAAGAGAACACCCAACTAGAGGATGGTGAATATTTAGATCTATTTCTCCAGTCAGACGCCATTATCCATGATTCTGGATCATTTTTGGCTGAATACTTGTACGTAAATAAGCCCTGTTTATATTTACTCTCAAATGGGAAAGTGGCATTGCCGTATAATCCATTTGGGGTATTATGTTTGAAAGTTTATGATATATGTTATGAGAAATCCGAAATAGAATCATTTATTCTTACAGTTATAAATGGAAGTGACACTAGTGCATTAGCTCGTTCGAAGTTTATAAAGGAGCATTTGTTGACTTTTGAAGATGACTTAGTACCATCAGACTTAATATTAAAGCATCTTAGAAATGAATTGATAGCAAATAAAAATGTCTAATCTAAAAGTAGTAGCAATAAAAGGAGTTATATGGAGTTTATTCGATAAATTAATAAATCAAGTTGGTAACTTTGTATTACTAATTTATTTATCAAATATATTATCTCCTGCCGATTTTGGCATGATTGCAATGCTTGCTATTTTTCTTGCGATAGCGCAGTCTTTAATTGATAGTGGATTTTCACAGGCCTTAGTTCAAAAAAGTCATAAAGTAACAGAAATTGATTTATCTACAGTTTTCTATGTAAATCTTGGGGTATCAGTTCTGTTATATTGTCTTCTTTTTGTTCTGGCGCCAGCGATAGCCAATTTTTTTCATCAACCTGAACTAGTCGATTTATCTCGTGCTTTATTTATTGTAGTTATCATTAATGCTTTAGCACTGGTGCCTAGAGCAAAGCTAATGATAGCCGTTGACTTTAAAAGTCAAGGGCTAATTAATAGCGCTTCAATGATAATTAGTGCAGCAGTAACTATTTATATGATAAATGTTGGTTATGGTTATTGGTCTCTTGTCGCGATGAATTTAGTTAAATCATTGATAAGTGCTCTCCTATTAATGCTGTTTTCAAGGTGGAGGCCAAAATGGCTATTTTCAACTGAATCGTTTAGTAAGCTATTTTCTTTTGGTTCTAACTTACTGATTGCAGGTCTTTTAGCTACAACAGTGCAAAATCTTTACTCTATTCTAATTGGTCGTCATTTTAATGCTCTCCAATTAGGATATTTTCAACAAGGGTTCAATTACACCAATATATTATCGAGTACTTTGTCTTCAGTAGTGCAAGGTGTGACTTATCCGATAATGACGTCTATACAACAGGATGAAGAGCGTTTAGTTAAAGTTTATGTCAGGGTGATGAGCATTGTGACATTGGTTACGTTTCCTGTATTTGTCGGTTTTGCTGCTATATCTGAAGAGTTTGTAAAGATTTTTTTAGGTGATAAATGGATTCCAATTATTCCGATACTTTTCATATTGTCTTTTGCAAGATTAATTACACCTATCAGTTCGCTTAATTTAAATATATTAAATGCGAGAGGGCGATCAGACTTGTTTCTTAAGACTGATCTATGTAAATTACCAATGACTATTGTCGCTTTATTTATAGCAGCTCCTTATGGCATTGTTGCAGTTGCAGTATCACAGCTAATTATAGTTATTATATCGTTTTTTATTAATGCATATTACCCTGGGAAGTTATTTGGCTATGGAGCTATAGCACAATTACGTCAAATTTTGCCTATTGCACTGGCTACGCTAATTATGTATGCAGTAATCAATCAAATAAAATTGGATTCACTGTGGCTTCAACTGGTGCTAAAAATAGTACTGGGCATGTTTATTTATTGTGGTTCATGTTGGATTTTGAAAGTAAAAGCACTAGAAGATATTAAAGATATTATTCAGCGTAAATAAGTAAAAAGTGGTAGCAACTGGTTACTTGTATTTTGTGCTAGTAGAAATTTAATTTATTGTTAATTCTGGTTTTTAAACTTTGCCATGTCTGTATTGGCAACTTATAAAGCGAACTGCTAGCTTTTACGTTGATTCATACTTGTAATAATCGATTGCAATGTACTTGTTATAGTAAACGTATCATTGTTTATAACTCTTATTGTTATCTTTTTAGGTGTAATGATGAATTTAGCAAAAATATTGGACAGAGCTTTAGCTTCTGATAATTTATACGAAAAACTAAGGTTGAGTCGTTTGTACTGCCATTTAGTAACTGGTGGTAAGGAACTCATTTATGACGCTAATTTATTTGAGGCAAAAATTTCAACACACTTTTGTTCGCTGGTTAAAGATATTGCTATCGAAGAAAATGTAATATCAACAAACCATGTTTTGCATGTTATTAGTGAAGCATATTTGAGCGGTGGTCATACTAGGCTCTGCGAGAATATTGCGTCTATGGATGAAGTCACCCCTGATCTTTTAATTTCACGAGACGCAAGTGCATTGGTAATAAAGCGACTTCATAAGCACTTTGTAAATGTTTTCTTCTTAAACAATGATGATGAGTGTGAGAGGCTTGTAAATATATATTTAAAAGTTGTTAAGTATAAAAGTGTGGTTATACATATCCATCCAGATGATATTTTGACTACGATCGCATTGAATTTAGCAAAGATGATAGCACCAAATCTAAATGTGTATTTTATAAATCATGCTGACCATTTGTTTTCTTATGGGAAATCGGCCGCAGACTGTGTCTTTCAGATATCTTACAGAGGCTATGAAATTGACCGTTTGATTTCTGATAAAAATTATGAAAATAGTTTTTTGGGGATACCAGTTTCATTTAACAAAAATGATCTAATTTTGAAAGAAGGAAATAAGATACTTGTGGCGGGTGCGTCATATAAGATGAAGCCGTGGAAAAATATTAGTTTACCAAGAGAACTTATAGATTTTCTAAGGGTACATACATCTCATACTGTCAAGATTGTTGGTGTTGGCTATTTTGATTATTGGTGGTGGCACCTGAAACTGCTATTTCCTAAAAGAGTGAAAATATATAGCGAAATGAGTTATCCATTGTACATAAAAACTGTTAATGATAGTGATATTTGTATTGATACGGCTCCTATTACGGGGGGCACGGCTTTTGTGGAGATGTTTACCAAGTCTCTGTATCCAATAGCCTTAAAAAGTGGGATATATGGTTATACACCACTAGATCAAGTTAGAGTTAAAAATTTGACATCTAGTAAGGTTTATACAAAAGAAGATATAGCTAGAATTTATGGTGATGTTATATTAGTTCATTCGTTTGATAATGTAGCTAGACGCTATCAAGAAGGATTTAATCAAAACTATCAGGACATTCCTTCTGTCTTAACTCAATATGAAAACGATATGTCATTATTTATTAGATCTAACAAAGCAAAGCTGACTTCTTTAGTTTTTAAGGATATCTTGAAAATTAATAGCTACACTTTATCTGAAAAAATATCATTGTTGCTCTTTAAATTTGATTTGCTAGGTGCTTTTAGCAGAAAAATAGTACACTATATTAAGGCTAAGCTCATGTTGGTTAAAGGGTAGGTCGAAGTTATCTATATTGTTTTTTTGTCGTTACCCTCATCAACTATCTAGGCATAAAAATACGTCGGTAATAAGGTACGCCGAAATTGCTTAATATTTTTTATTACTGGTTTAAAAATGTTTATTATATCAAAAAATGAATTTTTCTCTAAATCTAACTCCATATTTTTAGCTCTATGTTTGTTGTTCATTATTATTGACACCGGTGGATGGTCAAACCTTAGGTTTGTAGGGCTTTCTGGAGTTTTAATGTTTTTTATATACTCATTAAAATCTCAAAACTTGAAGAACAAGAAAGCTCATTTCGTAATAGCTATGTTGTTGTTTGTTAGTGTCTTACCTGGTCTTATTTATCCTAGTTCTGAAAATCAAATATTTCAGTTAGGTGTGAGTCAAACATTACCCGTTTTTTTATATCCAGTTTTACTAATGCTTATTAATATCAATAGAGATACATATCAATATGTAGTTTCGACATTGACAAGAATATTTGCCTTGGTAATATTGTTGTTTTTCTTTAGTAGAGTTTTCGATATCGGACCTGCTAATAGTTTTGCGGCAGTTTTAGATGCTAAAAGAGAGGCCGGTTTTTTTGATTTTAAATCTAATTTGTTAGGGCAATATTTGCCAGTGGTTTACTTTAAGGCAACCTTGCTACTTGTTCCGCTCGGTCTCTACTGTTACATAACAAAATTTAAACTTTCTTTTTATCTTGCTTTGGCTGCACTATTTGTTGCTCCTTCAAGAACAGGCTTTTTAGTTTTATTGCTTTTTTATATTTTTATAAACTTCGTCGAGTTCAAAGTTTTTTTAAAGTTTATATTGATATCTATCTCTGTTTACTGCATATACTTAGTTAGCCAGTTTATAGCATTAGAAAGTTTTTTGATGGGCTTTCACGTTAGGTTAGAGCATCTACTTTCGTTATCAAATTTGTCTATCAATTACGAAAATTTACTACTAGGACAGGGTGCAGGAACTTTTTTCTACAGTACAGGGTTTAAGGAAATGACTGACGGAGTCGAGCTTTCTCAGTTGGAATATATTAGACGATATGGACTAATTAGTTTTCTTGTATTGTGCTTTGCGTGGGCTGCAGCCGGGTATACGAATAGAGAATGGAGGTTGCCCATCGTTGCTTTTTGGATTACAGCATTGTCTAACCCTGTTTTGGCTGTGTTTTTTTCTTTTACTTTATTAGCTATTATCAATTCGAAATCAAAATCACAGGTTGTAATAAATGGTTTGTCGAAACACTAAGGTTTGTGTTGGGGTTGTATGTTATGTTCCGGAATTTAACCTCTTGAATGAAATCGTTGGTTTTTTCAAGGGGCAAGATGTTGATGTGTTTTTATATTTTAATTCACAAGTGCCAGAACCGGAACTTATTTCAAATGCGGTGGACGCTGTTTTAGGTTCTGGTCAGAATGATGGTATTGCTAAAGCACATCAGGAACTTATTAGTTATGCAAATAACAATAACTATGAATATATCGTCATTAGTGATCAAGATACTAAATATCCGGATACTTACATATATGAAATGTTAAGCCTTTTTAACGAGTATGACGATATAGTGATTGGTTGTCCTGGCTGGCTTAACAATAATAAAAATGATGGGGAGCCAGAAAAGCAGTATTGTTTAAATGGCTCTAAAATGGTTCTTGAAACTCCTTATCACGGGCAGTTGTTATCACATGGAATTTCATCTGGAATGTTTGTATCTCTAAAAAAAATAGACGTTGCAAGTTTTATTGATGGAGAACTGTTTATAGATTGGGTTGATAATGATTTTTGCTGGAGTTTAATTAGTGAAGGCTATTCAATAAGATATAATAAAAACGTTATATTAAACCATTCTTTAGGTGATGCGGTAAAAAAATCAATCTTCTCTAATTTCACAACTAGATCTCCTTTTAGGGACTACTTTATCGTCAGAAATGCATTGTATATAATGCTTTATAAAAAATATAATTTAAAATGTAAACGTTACTTAATGATTAAGTTGGTAACTCACATAGTTTTTTCTCTAGTTTTTTCAAAGTCTTTTAAAACTTTCTTTAATCGTTTGTTTTTATTAAGCAAAGCACTTTATCACTCAGTTATTAGGAAAATGGGAAGGCTTAGTTAGTTATGTCTAAAAAAGTTTTGTTTATCTCAAACCATGCGGGTTTTTCAAAATTTAATGCGCCTTATATGGAAGCTTTGCATAAAGCTGGTTATATTGTTCATAATGCATCACCAGGAATAGAAACAGGTTATCACGATAAACAATATGATATGCCTATTTCACGTAGTCCAATTTCATTTGGAAATTTGGTTTCCTGGTTTAAATTAATTAAGGTAGCTCGAGAAGAGAAGTATGATCTTATTCACTGCCATACTCCGGTTGGAGGAGTCATCGGTCGGTTGTTAAAACCTTTTACAAGTAAGACTAAAGTTATTTACACTGCCCACGGCTTTCACTTTTTTCGCGGTTCTTCAATTTTTATGTGGGTAGCTTATTTTCCAATAGAGTATATTTTGTCTTACATCACAGATTGTTTAGTGACAATTAATGAAGAAGATTATCAGTTTGCTAACAAACAGCTTAAGTGTGATTCTGTTTTTAAAATAAATGGAGTTGGTGTAAATCTTGACCGCTTTCGTCCAGTTGAATCGGTTCGCAAAAATTACCGTAGTAAGCTGAATTTCAACAACGATGATTTTGTATTGGTATATGCAGCACAGTTTATTAGTAGGAAGAATCATCGATTTCTCCTAGATTGCGTCGCCAATTTTAAAGGAACGGATAAACTAAAGTTACTCCTTGTAGGGGATGGACCGCTACTTAACGATATAAGGTCCTTATGTACAGAGTTAAGGGTAAATGAAAGGGTTCATTTTGCGGGATATGTGACAAACATTGAAGATTATTATTCCTGTGCTGATGCTTTGGTCTCATGTAGTAACCAAGAAGGGTTCGGCTTAAACTTGGTTGAGGGGCTCGCTGCTGGGTTACCTTACTTAGCATCTGATGTTAGGGGACACCGTGATATACATAATCAAACGCCTAGTAACTTATTATTTAAATTAGGTGATGCTGATGACTTTGATTCTAAATTGGAACTACTGATTAATACATCGTCTTCTATCAATAAACCAGTTGAGTCTTGTATGTTGGATGCTCGAAAGTTTAAGGTTAGCTACTCAGTTGACATGATGATGTCAATTTATTCAAGGTTTCTGAGATGAGTTTAAAAGACTGGAGCAGTTTTGGTTTGTTAATTTTATTAAGTTTGTTAAATTTTTTAGGGTGAGATTTGGTGCATAAAATAGCTGTTGTAGGGACTGTCGGAATTCCAGCATGTTATGGCGGGTTTGAATCTTTAGTTGAAAATTTGACTAAGTATTCTACTAATGAAATAGAGTATGAGGTCTTTTGTTCCAGTAAATCCTATTCTCATAAATTGTCTGGATATAACGGTGCTAAATTAAGTTATTTACCATTAAGTGCGAATGGTATTCAAAGTGTACCGTACGATATTCTGGCTCTTGTACACTGTATATTTAAGAAGCCTGATGTTACGCTCATTCTTGGTGTATCGGGTTGTATGTTTCTTCCTTTTTATAGGTTAGTCTCTAGATCTAAAATAGTTACTAATATCGATGGTTTGGAATGGCGTCGGGACAAATGGGGGAAGTGGGCTAAAAGATTTTTGAAGTTTTCTGAGTCAATGGCTGTAAAGTACTCTGATATTATTATAACTGACAATAAGGCTATCGGAGATTATGTAGATGCTGAGTATTCAAAGCATAATGTCGTTATTGCCTATGGCGGTGATCATGCAATCATTGAAGGTGTAGAAGTAGAACCTGAACAGGATTACTTTCTTTCACTCTGTCGTATTGAGCCTGAAAATAATGTAGAGATGATTTTGACTGCATTTTCTAAAGGTGAACATAAACTAAAGTTTATCGGCAACTGGAACTCGAGTGAATTTGGTCGAGAATTGAAAGCGAAATTTGCTGATTTTACCAATATTAATATTATCGATCCCGTATATGATTTGGAACAGCTTTTTAAACTGCGAAGTGAGTGCAAAGGGTATGTACATGGTCACTCAGCTGGAGGGACTAACCCTTCTCTTGTAGAAGCAATGCACTTTGGAAAACCAATTTTTGCATTTGATTGTAATTTTAATCGCTATAGCACAGAAGAAAAGGCTGTTTATTTCGCCTCGTCAACTGAACTCCTTAGTGAACTCTCAGGTCGGAGTCGGGAGCAGTTATCAAATGTATCAAAAAGCATGAAAGAGATTGCTGTTAAACGATATACGTGGGAAGTAATAAGTAAAATGTATGAAATGAGCTATCGGTAAGTATTAATCATTAAATTCTTGTTTTTTGATTGCCGACTATATGTATTTTATAGTGGGTTAGGAAGCTTTAAATTTATATAATTGTGATGTTTAGGGTGGGAAATTAAAATAACTATTGCTGGTACAGGGTATGTAGGTCTTTCTAATGCAGTGCTTTTAGCACAAAAGCATGAAGTGATAACCGTTGATATAGTTCCAGAAAAAAATTGAGATGCTAAATCGTAAATGATCTCCAATTGTTAATGTTGAAATTGAGGATTACTTGGTTAATAAATCCTTAAATTTGACTACTACACTAGATAAAGATTTTTTCTATAGAAATGCAGAATTTGTCATAATTGCGACACCAACAGATTATGATCCAAATACTAATTATTTTAACACTTCTTCGGTTGAAGCGATCATTAAAGATGTTATAGCTATCAACCCTAACGCTGTTATGGTGATAAAGTCTACTGTGCCTGTAGGCTATACGGCAAGAATCAGGGAGGAATTTGATTGTGATAATTTACTATTCTCTCCAGAGTTTTTACGTGAAGGTAGAGCGTTCTATGATAATTTGCATCCGTCACGTATTATCGTCGGCGAGCGCAGTGAAAGGGCTCAAGTATTTGCTAATCTCCTAGTAGAAGGTGCTGTTAAAGATAATATTGAAATCTTGTTTACAGACCCAACTGAAGCAGAGGCTGTAAAGTTGTTTTCCAATACTTATCTTGCGCTGCGTGTTGCATATTTTAATGTGCTAGACACTTACACTGAAAGCCACGGTTTAGACGCACGGCAAATAATTGAAGGGGTTGGTTTAGACCCTCGTATCGGTTCTCATTATAATAATCCTTCATTTGGTTATGGTGGCTATTGTTTACCTAAAGATACCAAGCAGCTCCGTGCAAATTATGCAGATGTTCCCAACAGTATTATTGGTGCAATTGTAGATGCAAATATCACTCGAAAAGATTTTGTTGCCGATTATATTTTAAAGCGTAATCCCAAGTGTGTAGGTATTTATCGCTTGGTGATGAAGTCCGGTTCCAATAACTTTCGAGCTTCCAGTATTCAGGGGAACATGAAACGTATTAAAGCTAAAGGTATTGAGGTTGTCGTTTATGAGCCCGTGCTTGATGAATCAGAATTTTTCCATTCAGAGGTAATAAAAGACTTAGCAGTATTTAAATCCAGCTGCGATGTGATTGTCTCAAATCGTATGGTTGATGAGCTGATTGACGTTGCTGATAAGGTCTATACTCGCGACTTGTTTGGAAGCGACTAATAACCAAGTCTAATGAGGTTCGCTTTATTTTACCGAAAAGGCAGTTTTTAACATCAATGTTAAGGCTGCTTGATGTTTTTTAGTACAGCTTCATTTTTAATATACTGATATATCGATTCTATAAATGTTTATTAGGGTTGATTAAATAGTTGTCGCCTCCAACCTATCCGTAAATGGGTAGAGGAGAGCAACTGAGATGCGTTACAATAATTTAACTATAAATACTTTAAACCGATGGTTTAGTTTATCGGTTTTAAAATCATTTTCTATTAATATTACTTTCAATTTATCGATTCATAATCGAAAGTATCAGCTTTATTTTGAGTCATTTATGTCAACGAGCTTTTCTGTATTATTTGTATTTTGTTGTTCTTTAATCAGTTTGTTTGCATTTAGAAAGATAGCAAAAAGGGCCGGGTTAGTTGATAAACCGAATGAGCGTAAGTTACATATCGGTCAAGTACCGCTTATAGGCGGGGTGTCTGTATACTTTTCACTAATGGTCACTCTATTTTTCACCTTTCCGATAACTGATTCAATTTTGCTCTATATTGGCTGTTCATCCATTTTAATCGTGTTAGGTGCGCTTGATGATCGTTTCGACCTGAGCTTTAAATCACGTTTGATTGTACAAGCAGGAATTTCTTTAGCGATGATATTGGTCGGTTATAAAAGTCTACATTATCTAGGCACTATGTTTACTAGCGATGGATTTACTATCCCTACATATCTTAGCTATATAGTCACTATTCTGGCGGTGGTTGGCTCAATCAATGCTTTTAACATGGTTGATGGTATTGATGGTTTGTTGGGAGGCTTAGCATCCGTAACCTTTGGTGCTTTGGGCTACATGTTTTATTTTGTCGGCCACCTGGAGTTAGCTCACTTTTGTTTAATGTTTGTTATTGCAATAGTGCCTTATATATTACTCAACCTAGGGATCCCATTTGGACGTCGATTCAAGGTCTTTATGGGAGACGCTGGTAGCATGTTCATTGGTTTCACAGTGATATGGTTATTGATTGAAGCGAGCCAGAATCAGCAAGATGCAGTTATTCGCCCAGTAACAGCGTTGTGGTTTATAGCCTTGCCATTAATGGATATGGTGTGCATTATGTCGCGTAGGATTAAAAAGGGGCAATCGCCGTTCAAACCTGACAGAGAGCATTTACATCACATCTGCCAACGGGTGGGGATGTCACCGACTATATCTTTATTCTTTATATGTTCACTGGCTGCATTTATGGCCTTTATTGGTATATGGTCGGAGTTACATAGTGTTAGCGAAAACGTGATGTTTGTCCTGTTTTTGTTGGTATTTGCGATGTATTATTTTGCGGTTAGTCATGTATGGCGTATAACGACGTTTCTACATAAACATTTAAAAATAACTAAGTCTTTGTGATTCATCGTAGTTTTTTGTTTCTCTGAATATTTTTTATTTTTGCTTGCTATGGTCATGGCATAAAGTCGCTATACTATACAACAGGCTAAAGTTGACGGTTACAGGTAGATAGAGCTTTACCGTCAACCCTATCTACCTATGGAAGAGATTTTATGGAATATCTTGTATCGTTTATTACGGTGTTTTTTTTAACCTGCGTTGCGATAAAAGTGTTAAATCCTATAGCACAACGCGTTGGTTTAGTAGACTTACCTAATGATAGGAAAAAGCACGTTGGGGCTATTCCGCTAATTGGCGGTGTTTCGATATATTGCAGTGTATTGCTTGTATCAAGTATCGTGTTTGAACAAAGTCAATTGTTTAATCTCTATCTCATTTCAGCAGCGCTTATACTTTTTTTAGGTGTATTGGATGACAAGTACGACTTGTCAGTCAGAATCAGAATTGCTGCTCAAGTTATCACCGCTTCCATTCTTGTTTTTGGGGCAGGCCTGTATCTTACATCTCTAGGCCACATTACTTACTTCTTCGAACTAAAACTTGGATATGTTGGTATTCTCTTTACTGTGTTTGCTGTGATAGGTGCTATTAATGCGTTCAACATGGTTGATGGTATTGACGGTCTAGCTGGTATGTTGAGTTTAGTGACATTCTCAGCGTTGGCATTGCTGTTTTATTTAGTAGGTAATAGCTGGTTTATTCTACCGTTACTCTTCATTGGGGCAATACTGGGTTACTTGTTATTTAATTTGCGTTGGCCTTTTGAAAGTATAGAAAAGATTTTTATGGGCGATGCTGGCAGTATGTTAATTGGACTGACCGTAGTTTGGTTGTTAGTGATAGGGGTTGAGGCCGATGCTCAAGCTTTAGCGCCGGTCACTGCACTTTACCTTATTGGTATCCCATTAATGGATATGGCAGCTATTATGTATCGTCGCATTAAAAAGGGAATGTCTCCGTTTAAGCCTGATCGTGACCATTTGCACCACATATTTGAACGTGCTGGTTATAGCCGTAAGCAAACCCTGATTCGCATTACACTCATTTCAATCGCTTTAGCGGCAGTTGGTGTTTGCGGTGAATTGTTTCAAGTACCTGAGTCGATAATGTTTATCGGCTTCTTAGTTATCTTTGCAGCCTATAACTGGGCTCTGGCTCATGTTTGGCAAATTCTAACTTGGTTTCGGAAAGTATAATTTTCATGCTAAGATTAAAGTCCTCTTTTTAGGGGACTTTTTTGTGCCTGTTAGTTATCAATTGCTGTCAGCTTATGATTAGAAGTCGCATCACGATTCCCACTAACTATTTAGATGTTCTAGTTCCTACTTTATAATCCACTAAGCCATTTCTTGGCATATTTTAATTTCAAACTAAACAAGTTTCAGTAATTAGTGATATTGATTACCTCTGCCTACGTATAACTAAATATTATCTGGCTCATCCTTACTGCTTCACTTCTTGTGTGTGGCTCTTTTCTTCACGCGTTTTTCTTCAGCGAGTTCTTCCGAACTGACCAAAATTCGGACTGCAGGACAATCTCGCCTATAGAGATAACAACATCCCTCGGTTTCTCTTTAGAAAAATTTGGTTACTTCCTCTAACCAAACCTTACGCTAGCACATTGGCAAAACCTCGTCAGTCAAATGTGCTCGGTAACCAAGTCCGCGAAGATTCAGCTGCTTATCCAATGTTGCTTGCTTTTCTATAATTATATAGCCGAATCGGTCTTATAGCTATCCTATCAAAGCTGAACAACTGACCCTCTAAGAGCGGTTGAGCTCTTCTTTTTAATTGGCCTTTTTTGGTTTCAACTGTTGCTAAGTGAATATCTTTGAGAGAGTTAAATACTGACTCTTAACCATCTAGCCTCATCTTCAATCTCTACTTCATATTTGTCTTTAATTTTAGACTCACTGATATAATCCTATCTAAGCACACGACCACCCTCAAGTTTGAATTTTTTGTATTTAGGTGAACAATTGAGCGCTGTCATAAGTCCATCAGTGTTTTGGTTGCGGCTTATAATCGAACGGCCAAATTTTAGATTGAAAAATATACTATTGAACCTCGCTAGACGATTTCTGGCAAAAAGCCATAAAATTGACACAAAAAACATATTATTATGTGTATAATCATGCAAAATTAACAAGGTTGCAGCAAAATGGATGCTGTGCAGGGAAGATGATAGGGCAATTTGGAGGCCATAATTCAAGGGCGGAAGCGTGTCAAAATGCATCCCCAGCGCAGATAGCCTCTCCTAAATACAGTTCTTAAACGGCGATTTTAACTATGTAATTAGTTCTCTTGGTCGGTTTTGAATTGGAAATGTCATTGATATTGTGGCTTTTGTTTTTGCCTAAATGTCTGGCAGACACCGCTTCAAGTCGTGATAATTGCTGCTGTAGTATTATAGCTTAGTACTTACCTTCTAAAGCTACTGGTATGCTCATTGTTCTACTTTTAGAGCCGAAAAGCTGTCCGTAAATAATTAACATTGATGACCTAAAAAAAATGAATATGAAGATTACTGTTGCTGTTTTGTTTACTTTTATGCTTACTGGCTGTGTTTTACCAGGTCAACATCTCAATGTTGAGTCTGAGGTCATAAATCAAAGTGATCTAGAGGAATCAGCGCTAAATGTAAATGTTTACGCACTTACACCCTCTCTAGTAAGAGAGTTGGCGCCTTTAGATATCAAGGGGCAAGCAAACCTTATTTTAGACTCGGAATTAGCTAATTATGAATACCGAGTCGGCACAGCAGATATTTTAAACGTAACGGTTTGGGACCACCCTGAGTTAACGATTCCCGCGGGTTCTTACAGAAGTGCAAGTGAGTCTGGTAACTGGGTACATGCAGATGGGCGTATTTTCTATCCTTATATCGGCTTTGTAGATGTAGCAGGTAAAACTGTTGTTGAGATTAGAAAAGAGATGGCAGTGCTGCTATCAAAATATATTGAATCTCCTCAAGTGGATGTCAATGTCGCAAACTTCCGCTCACAAAAAGTCTATGTCACTGGCGAAGTTGACGCCGCTGGTGCACAAGCGATAACCAATGTGCCACTAACATTACTTGACGCAATCAACCAGGCTGGAGGGTTAGAGCCGCAAGCAGACTGGCGTAACGTTGTATTAACGCGTAATGGTAAAGAGGAACAAATTTCGCTTTATGCGTTAATGCAAAAAGGGGATCTAACCCAAAATAGATTATTGCAAGATGGTGATATTGTGCATGTACCGCGAAATGATGGACAAAAGGTCTTTGTAATGGGGGAGGTCAATAACCCGCAGATTGTCAAAATTGACCGAGCAGGTATGAGCTTAACCGAGGCATTGACTGGAGCTGGAGGGCTTGATGAACTGTCTGCTGATGCGACTGGGGTATTTGTTATCAGAGGCAATAAAGATCCTTCAATAGCAGCAAATGTATACCAGTTGAATGTTGAAAACCCAACCGCAATGATCATTGGTACAGAGTTCGATATTCAGCCTTACGACATTGTATATGTGACCGCTGCACCAATTACCCGTTGGAATCGAGTGGTAGAGCAAATTGTACCAACAATTGCCGGCTTTAATCAGCTTACTCAGGGGATCCAAAGGGTTAGAAATTGGTAGTAAGTTTTAACTGACCGAGTTTATTTTTAGACCCGAGCTAAATTGAGTACAGTAAGTGACCATTCGCTTATTTCAAAGTGTCCATAAAGGCTTAACTGATGTTTCAAAAAATATTGATAGTGTGTGTAGGCAATATTTGTCGTTCTCCTTTTGGCGAACATGCTTTGCAAAAATTAATTCCGCATAAAACCGTTAATTCAGCGGGAATAGCGGTAGCTAAAAGTGGCCTAGTGGGGAGATCTGCTGACCCTTCCATTGTTGAGTTAGCGGCTAAAGATGATTTCGATCTGTCTAACCACAAGTCAAAGCAATTAACTAAAGAGATGTGTCATGAATATGATCTCATCCTAGTTATGGAAAAAGGGCATATCGAGGCGGTGACGCAAATCTCGCCGGAGTCAAGAGGCAAAACAATGCTCTTGGGTCAATGGTTACCAGCGCAGTTCATTTCAAAAGAGATCCCAGACCCCTATAGGCAAAGCAAAGAAGCATTTGAACACTCATATCGACTAATCGACACCGCTGTCAGTGCTTGGGCTATTAAGCTGGGTTAGAAGTATGTCAACTTTCTTAAGTAGCCGCAGCACGTAAAAGTAATCGACACAGCTATACAAATAGAACAAAAATAAAGTGGTTCGCCACACTACATGAATTGGATTTTATTAACCTATGAGCAGTAATACAAATAATCAAGCCAAAGCAAACACAGCAAATAGCTTTGCAGAGGACATAGATTTTAGAAAGTTGCTAGGCACTTTAATCGATGCCAAGTGGTTGATCCTATCCATCACTTTGGTTTTTACGGCGTTGGGTATTATCAATGCACTTTCAGCAACACCTATCTATAAAGCTGACGCATTAATTCAAATTGAGATGAAAAGTAGTGGCATGTCATCGTTGGTCGGTAACATGGGGGATATGTTTTCCGAACAAACTTCGGCTAGTACTGAAATTGAAATTATTAAATCCCGCACCAATTTAGGTAAAACGGTTGACCAACTGAACCTAACCACTTATGCCGCTCCAAAATATATGCCTTATGTCGGTAAAAGGCTTGCTAGATTACTTAAAAGTACTAATCATATAGCTGTAAGCCGGTTTGAGACTCCAGCCCATGCTGGGTTTTCATATATATTAACCATTGACGATGTCAGCAGCGGTGCATTCACCTTGTTCGACAATAATGAGCGCAAGGTGCTGTCGGGTGTGGTTAACGAGTTGGCAAAATCTAACGGCTATAAAATATTTGTTGAATCGATAAATGGCGCAGCAGGAGATCAGTTTGTTGTCGGTAAAAGAGCAAAATCATCAGTAATACAGTCTCTTCAGGGGAAACTAGTCATACTAGAGCGTGGTAAGCGTACTGGCATACTGCAGCTTACGTTCAGTGGTGAAGATAAAGCACTTAATGAAAAAATCCTAAATAGCGTAACACAAAATTACTTTTTACAAAGTGTGGCGCATAACTCAGCAGAAGCTGAGAAAAGTTTAGATTTTTTAAAAAAGCATTTACCTAATATAAAAAGTGAACTGACTGCCAATGAAAATACCCTTAATAGCTTTCGACAACAGAACGACTCGATTGATTTAGGGTTAGAGGCCCAATCAACGTTAAAGGTAATGGTAGGGTTAGAAGCACAATTAAATGAGCTCACCTTTAAAGAGAGCGAAATTAGTCAACGCTTTACTAAAGGCCATCCTGCTTATAAATCATTACTCGATAAGCGCAGCGTACTATTGAGTGAAAAAGAACGTTTAAACAAACGCATACAAGGCCTGCCAGAAACTCAACGTGAAGTGCTACGTATGACAAGAGACGTTGAAGTTAACCAACAGATTTACATCCAATTGCTAAATAAGGTACAAGAGCTCAGTATTCTCAAGGCTGGCACGGTTGGTAATGTGCGCATTTTAGATGTTGCTCAATCTTATACTGGTGCCGTTAGCCCTAAAAAACTCATGATAGTAACCATTGCAATGCTATTGGGGGGCGTACTATCCATAGCGTTAGTATTGGTTCGTGCCGCTCTGCATAAAGGGGTTGAAAGTCCAGATGAAATTGAAGCGCTCGGCATACCTGTTTATGCCAGTATTCCTTTGTCAGATTGGCAAGCTAAGTTGGATGTAAAGCTTAAGCAAAATAAGCATAAAATAAAGCTCAAGTTGAGTGAATCATTATTAGCCGAATCTAACCCCGCTGATTTATCCATAGAAGCACTACGCGCGTTACGAACCAGCATGCATTTTGCGATGATGGAAGCTAAAAACAATGTGGTGATGATTTCTGGCCCGGCACCGAGTATTGGTAAATCATTTGTATCTGCAAATCTAGCAACAGTGATAGCCAAAGGCGAACAGCGAGTTTTGTTGGTTGACGGTGATATGCGTAAGGGTTACCTACAACGTCATTTTAACTTGCAATGGGATGATGGCTTGTCGGATCTGTTATCGGGTAGACTAAAGGTCCAATCTGTCATTAAAGCATCGGGTATTACAAATCTAGATATTATTTCTCGTGGCCAAGTTCCACCTAACCCTTCAGAACTGCTGCTACACCCACGTTTTACTGAGTTTGTAGAATGGGCATCAAGCGAGTATGACATTGTCATCATCGATACTCCACCAGTACTGGCAGTCACTGACCCCAGTATTGTCGGTGCCGTGGTTGGCACTACATTGATGGTGGGGCGCTTTGGTAAAAATACCGTTAAAGAGATAGACGTTGCTCGTCATCGTTTTGACATGGCGGGTATCGAGGTTAAAGGTTTTATCCTTAATGCGGTTGAAAAGAAAGCCAGTGCCTCTTACGGATATGGATATTACAATTATAGTTATGAAAGCGATAAGACATAAGTCATACCGATAAAAGTGAACCATTTATACTATGTCAATATTCGGTAGTACAGTGCATTACTGAAATACATCATCGTTATACTGATTAATACAACATCGTAGACATCAACAATAAATTAAGTCGTTGAGTCGTTCCTGCATTTTTAAATAATGTCGAAAGCTGTTGGTAGCCAACTGAGAGGTTGGCTGTCAATATTTATTCTATTTATTCTATTTATTCTATTTATTCTATTTATTCTATTTATTAAAGATAAGGCCGTGAGATGGATTTTTCACTAGAGAATGCAAGAGTTGGAGTTATTGGGTTAGGCTATGTAGGTTTACCGTTAGCGGTTGAATTTGGTAAACAGTTTAATGTGCTAGGCTTTGACATAAACCAGCCTCGTATCAATGAGCTAGCAGAGGGAATTGACTCTACATTAGAGTGTTCTAAAGATGAGCTTAACCAGGCGACTTATTTAAAATACAGTGCCGATGTTGCCGATCTTAAAAATTGTAATGTTTACATCGTCACTGTACCAACCCCGATTGATGAGCATAAACAGCCTGACTTAACACCGCTGATAAAAGCCAGTGAGATGCTAGGCACAGTGATTAGCAAAGGCGATATTATTGTATACGAATCCACTGTATACCCGGGTGCCACTGAAGAAGAGTGCATCCCGGTTGTTGAACAAGTCTCTGGTCTTAGCTTTAACTGCGACTTTTATGCTGGTTACTCCCCTGAGCGAATTAACCCAGGCGACAAAGAGCACCGGGTAACTAACATCTTAAAAGTGACCAGTGGGTCAACACCTGAAATTGCTGAGTATGTCGATCAACTTTATAAAAAGATTATTACCGCAGGCACCCATAAAGCATCATCCATCAAAGTCGCTGAAGCCGCAAAAGTTATTGAAAATACCCAACGTGACGTCAATATTGCGTTAATTAACGAGCTATCAATAATCTTTAATAAATTAGATATTGATACCTTGGAAGTACTAGAAGCTGCAGGTACAAAATGGAACTTTTTACCATTTAGACCAGGTTTGGTCGGCGGTCACTGTATTGGTGTTGATCCATATTACCTAACCCATAAAGCACAAACCGTGGGTTACCATCCAGAAATGATCCTAGCGGGTCGCCGCCTGAATGACGGAATGGGAGCGTATGTCGTTTCTCAGTTAGTTAAAACCATGCTTAAAAAGCGCATTCATGTTGATGGCGCGAATGTGCTGGTGATGGGGCTGACGTTTAAAGAAAATTGCCCTGACTTACGTAACACCAAAGTCGTCGATATTGTCAGTGAGCTCAAAGAGTACAACATTAATGTCGATATAACCGACCCATGGTGCAGCAATGCAGAAGCAAAACATGAATACGGGTTAACCACGGTAGAGCATCCAATGGAAAACCATTACGATGCCATTATCTTAGCGGTAGGGCATGACCAGTTTAAGCAACTAGGTGCCGAAAACATTCGTAAGCTAGGTAAAGTTGAGCATGTACTCTACGATTTAAAATATGTATTAGATAAGAATGTAGTTGATATGCGTTTGTAACCAATATCCTAACTTCAGTTATTACCTATTCTAGTGAGCTGATTTCTCAGCTCGCTTCATTATTTCTACACACTTTGGTTTAAATATGTCTCGTTACGATGAAATAAAAATACAATTGCTCAATGCCCCTAAAACCTGGTTAGTCACCGGTGTTGCCGGCTTTATCGGCTCTAACTTGTTAGAAAAACTGTTGAAGTTAAACCAAAAAGTAGTAGGCCTTGATAACTTTGCCACAGGTCATCAACATAATTTAGATGAAGTAAAAAGTTTAGTCACCGCCGAGCAGTGGAATGATTTTACCTTCATAGAAGGGGACATTCGCAATTATCAGGACTGTGAGCAAGCCGTCGCAAGCGTCGATTACGTGCTCCATCAAGCTGCCTTAGGCTCTGTACCACGCTCAATTGCCGATCCGCTAACAACCAACGCGGCTAATATCACTGGCTTTATCAACATGCTCCAAGCAGCGAAAGAAGCCCAAGTAAAAAGCTTTACTTACGCCGCAAGTAGCTCAACCTACGGTGATCATCCTGCGTTACCAAAAGTAGAAGACAACATTGGTAATCCGCTGTCACCTTACGCTGTGACTAAGTATGTCAATGAGCTATACGCTGGTGTATATACTCGCACCTACGGGTTTAAAACGATAGGATTACGCTATTTTAACGTGTTTGGCCAACGCCAAGACCCAAACGGTGCTTACGCTGCAGTTATTCCCCGATGGACTGCTGATTTGATTAATAACCAAGAGGTATTTATCAATGGTGATGGTGAAACCAGCCGTGATTTTTGCTTTATCGAAAACACAGTGCAAATGAACATATTGGCCGCAACAGCAAGTGATGATGCCAAAGATAATGTCTACAACGTGGCAGTAGGCGATAGAACAACACTGAATACTTTATATAACAGTATTCAAGACTCGTTAGCAAGAAATGAGATTATTAATAAAAATTTACCGACTTATCGTGACTTCAGAATCGGCGACGTTCGTCATTCTCAAGCTGATATTGCTAAAGCCAAAAGATTATTGGGCTATGATCCAGAGTTTACTATTCAGCAAGGTATAGATAAAGCAATGCCTTGGTATATAGGTTTTGTTTAGGAAATCTGTAAGATTATCGAAATGAAAGCTACAAATATTGTAGCTGTAGAATATTGTTAAGATAAACATTGTTAATTTGGGAATGAAATTTAACAATGCCAGTTTTAATATCCATAGAGCAGAAATGTAATGAGAGATTCAACACCTATATATAAGAGGTTTTTTGGCACTGCCGGACTAATGCTACTTAGTAAAGCAATGGTTATGGTGATTGGAGTGCTTTTTGCTAATCACCTGGGGCCAGAACAATTTGGTTTATATAGTTTAGCCTTGTCAATTGTCGCACTTTCAACATTACCTGTCGTAGCAGGTTTACCTAACTTGTTAGTAAGGGAAGTCGCTAACTTTCACTCTGTAAATAAGTGGGATCTTCTCGAAGGAGTGACTAGTTGGTCGAGACTATACGTTATCGGTATTTCTACCTTCGTAGTATTTACCTTGTACACTTTGTTATATTTTGATTTTTTTGAACCACAATTAACTTCATTGCTTTGGATTGCAGGTTTACTAATACCTCTTAGGGGGCTACTCACACAGCAATCAGCAATTCTAAATGGTCTAAATTTTCCTGTTCTTGCACAGTTACCTGTTCAGGTTTTGATACCTGCTATAACATTAGGTGTTTTTTGTTTTTATTTTCTCTTGCCGGGAGAACTAGAAAGCTTTGACTTACTATGTGTTTCAATTTTTGCCTGTTTATTTTCTTGCGTAATAAGTATGTGTCTTTTAAATAGGAAATTAAATTCAAATGTTGAAAAGGTGAAGCCGAAAAAGGATGTGAAAGTTTGGTTAACATCATTAATGCCGTTTGCAATTATGGCATTTATAACAACGCTAAATACAGAACTAGCGAGTGTATTGTTAGGGTTGTTAGTTGATAATGAATCCGTGGCATTTTTTAAAGTGGCAACACAAGCAGTAGCGCTAATAACACTAGGATTAACTGCAGTAAATGTTGTAATTATGCCTAATATTGCAAGGCTATATAAAAATAATGACTTAAAGGCTACGCAAGAATTGTTGACTAAAAGTGTTAGATTAAGTGTAGTTATTACGCTTCCTATTATAGTTGTTTTAGTGTTATTTGGTGAGTACTTTATTGACTTGCTATTTGGTAATGATTACGTAAAGTCCTATCCTATCCTCGTTATTCTATGTATTGGTCAGCTTGTCAATGTACTAATGGGCTCTGTAGGTTTATTATTGAATATGACTGGAAATGAAAACAGAACTTTAAGGACGCTTCTTATTACCTTTGTTGTCAATATTGTGCTGTTTTCGACGTTAATCCCTATTTTTGGCGGCATTGGTGCTGCGATATCTATTTCTTTAAGTCTTATTACTTGGAATGTTTTAATGACTGTGGACGCATGGCGGATTACAAAACTGAAACCTTGGATTCGTTAGTTTTTCCGTTATGTATACTCCTAATTCAGTGAGAATGTTTAATTAATCATGAGTGGTTCCTTTTATGCGTAGTTTTTTTTCCTATAAATGTAAGATAATTAATTCACTAATTTATTATTCGCCAACGTGGTTAATAACATTTAGACATGAGCTCAATCATAAAGAAAACCCTAGCGTTTGGGCTCATGATGAAAGTTTTTTTATACATATCCCTAAATCTGGTGGTACTAGCGTTAGTAACGCACTTTCTCGTAAAGAGTCAGGACATTTTAAGTTTTCCAAATTGAAAATAAAATTTCCTGAAGTGGATAATAAAGAGGTATATTATTTCATCGCAAGGAATCCCATAGAACGGATTGTATCAACCTACACATATATTAAAGATCTGCATAGGAAATTTGGGACTAGTAATATTCCATCAATTAATGTCAGTGAAAGTTTAAACGATTTTATTATAAATCATTTGAAATATATTAATGTAAATGAACATTATTTTTTAAGACCATTCTCTGAAGTTATTAAAGGTATACCGAAACATAAATTATATGCAGTTAACTTCGATGGTCTATC
This sequence comes from Shewanella sp. 10N.286.54.B9, assembly GCF_041468565.1. Taxonomy (NCBI): domain Bacteria; kingdom Pseudomonadati; phylum Pseudomonadota; class Gammaproteobacteria; order Alteromonadales; family Shewanellaceae; genus Shewanella; species Shewanella sp. 10N.286.54.B9. The sequence continues at coordinate 86,421 of NZ_JBFRIY010000028.1, read as the reverse complement.
TGAAAATATGAGTCTATTCTATAGTGAAGTTCTAGATAGGGCTATAGATATGCCTCACTCTAACAAAAGCTCTTCGCGAACTGATTTGTATATTTCAAAGGAGTCTAAAGATATATTATTTGATCTCTACAGTGATGATTTTGAGATTTTTAATAAGGTAACAGAACATAAATATGTTAGGTTGTAGATAATGTTGAGTATTAGTGTAGTAATTACAACCTTTAATGACAGTGAATACCTAAATAAATCTATTAAATCGGTGCTAGAGCAAACGATATTGCCTACAGAGTTGATTGTGGTAGATGATGGTTCAGAAAATAATGATGCCAAGTGCATCGTTGCCAAATTTTCTAAACACTGTGATTTCCCTATTCGTTATTATTATAAGAATAATGGCGGGCCGTCGTCTGCAAGAAACTATGGAGTCAGTAACTCGACGGCCGAATATATTGCATTTTTAGATGCTGACGATATTTGGTTGCCGAATAACTTAGCCATTAAATTGTCTTTGATGGAAAAATGCAAGCATATTAACCAATTCTTTGGCGTTTATGGTTCGTTTGTTTTTTCAAATACAGATCTAGTACAGAAATTTATTACTTTAACTGATTCTATTCCCACAACTAATTTGGCAGATCTTGTCGGTAAGCGAAACGGCATACCCGGTGGGTTACCGTCCTACTTGATAAAGAAAAAATATTTTACCGAAGTTGGCGGCTTTGATGAGAAACTGACTATTAATGAGGATTTCGACCTTATCCTCAGACTTATACGTGCTGGGTATACTGCCTGTGGTGATAGTCAGCCCGGTTTTATTAGAACAATGAGAGAAGAGTCTTTAACGAGGAATAGTAATCATATGCTTACATTTGCTCGCGTGAATACGTTTTTGATAAAGGCAAAGGAAAATGACTATTTTTCTGATTCTGAACTTAGATTTAGGCGCAGCAGTGTTGCATTTTCTACAGCTAGAAAAATACTCAGTAATAACTTGTTCGACATTGATGGATATAAGTTGTTTGTATCTGCTCTACTAATCCGTTGTCATTTGATTTAAACCTAGAGATAACAATGCAAACTTTAAAGCTAATGGAACTTAAACATAAATTCAATTTGTATCGCAGGTATTTACATTGGTCTAAGAATAAGTGTATTTTCATTCATGTGCCTAAAGTGGCTGGTACAAGTATCAATCATGCCATCTACGGCAGAACCTTAGGCCATTATTCATCTTTAGAGATTAACAATACGTTTCCACAGCTTTTTCAAAAATCATTTGTTTTCTCGTTAGTTAGAAATCCGTGGGATAGAGTACTTTCGGCATACCGTTTTGCCAAGCAAGGCCGTACTGAAACTATGGGGGTTAATAACCCCGAGCAGTATCAAATTCCAGAGTTTGCGACTTTTGAGTCCTTCGTATTGGAATGGTTGGCAGATAAAAATGTCGATGAGTTAGATTTTGTATTTCAAACGCAAAGTCGCTTTTTAGTGGATGAAAAAGGCGAACTATTACCGGATTACGTTGGCAAGCTGGAAAGTCTTGAAGAATCTGTGCCTATCATTGACTCCAAACTAGGTAGAAAGCTCGCTATACCGCATGCGAACAAAGTAAACAAAAAAGGTAGCTATCACGATTATTACACCTCTCAGAAGATGATCGATGTTGTTAGTGAAAAATATGCCGAAGATATCAAACGTTTCGAATACATTTTTTAACTTTTTAGTTCACCTCATTAATTAAGCACTCAAAATGAAAATAACCCACGTTATCTCATCGCCGGCCTCCGGCGGAGCAGAAGTCTATGTCAAAGATCTATCAATCGCGATGCGCCAGCTTGGGCATGAGGTTCATATCCTCTTTCTTTCGAACGCCAAAGATATTGGTAGGGACACTTTGTTCGAGAAGAGGTTTTTAGCGGATCTAACCGAAGCGAATGTTGAATTTAGTTTTATAGGCAACAAGGCGCGGAAGAACCCGTTTTTTGGAATATCTAAGCTCAAGCAGCATATTAGTGATTTTAGTCCTGATATTTTGCATTGTCATTTGTATTTCGCTCTGGTTTTTTCGTTGTTTACTAAAAGTGTTAAGGTGATTTATACGCACCATAGTATCAAGCTCAAGGTCCCCTCATTCTTTTATCGAATTTTTGACTTTAGAGTATCTAGTTATATAGGGATATGTCACGCTTGTACAAAAATACTTTCTGCAATTTCAGTTAGAGATGTTGTTAATATAAATAATTCAGTTTCAAAATGGCGTATTAAACAGAAAGCTGAGTATTTATATAGAACTGTACCAGTTGTATTGATGGTCGGGCGTTTTTCCACCCCCAAGAATTACAGGTTTATTATAGAAGTTACCAGTTTACTTAGTGACACTGATTTTGTCGTAAAAATTGCTGGCGAAGGTGAAGGTTTTGAATCATTTAGACAAGAGGTAATCGAGAGAAAGCTTGATGGAAAGATTAATTTATTAGGAAATGTTTATAATGTCGAAGACTATATGCATGATGCAGATATTTTTGCTATGACATCTTCGTGGGAAGGGTTGCCTATATCGCTGATTGAGGCTAGTTTAACTGGATTACCAACAATCGTTACCAATGTTGGTGGTTGTGCTGAGGTTTCTCATACTTTATTAAACGGAATAGTCATAGATGAATTGGACCCGCATTTATATGCAAAACATCTTAAAAGGCTAATAAGTTCGTACGAGCTAAGGAAGTATTTGTCTAAAAATGGTTTAACTTATTCAGACAGTTACACATTATCTTACAGTGTAGACAACCATCTAGACTTGTATGCTAAGTATTGTTAGTTTAGAGCGATCTTTTTTTGTGCAGGGGCACTATGTCTGAAATATATTTATTCTCTGATTCTTGGCACGTCATCAGCACTTCTATAGTTTTTTTGTTTGGATTTTTTTTTACAATTAAAATTGCAAAATATTTTTCGTTAGGACAAAAGGGTGCAGCCTATATCTATTTTTATCACACTGTCTTTTGTATTTTTTATCTGCTATATATTTTAAAAAATGGCGGTGACGCAACAACTTACTTTCTGAAGGGGGCTGAACCGCTAGTTGATTTTAAGCCTGGAACAGTGGCGGTTATTTATCTAGTAAACTTGCTCCACCAACTAGAATTATCAATACTTGGAATGTTTTTAGTCTTTAATATATTTGGCGTTATCGGCTTATGTGCATTTTATGGTGCATTAAACAAAGTAACAAGTAATAGTAGCCTGTATTTGCGACGCGTTGTTTTACTTGCGGTTTTTTTACCTTCCGTTAGTTTTTGGTCTTCAGGTTTAGGTAAAGATGCTATTTCTTTTATGGCAATGGGATTAGCCCTTTATGCCGCTCTGAACTTTAGAAAGCAACTACCGCTGCTTTCTTTAGCTATTCTGTTCATGTTGTTAGTTCGCCCACATATTGCTGGAATGATGGTTATTGCATTATCAATTTCTGTGTTTTTGCAAAAGGATATACCACTAATACCTAAAATTATTATTGGGGGGCTCTCTTTGGCTGGCATGGTTGTAATGGTCCCTTTTGCTTTAAATTATGCAGGGCTTGAATCTGATGCTTCAGACTTAGAAAGCTACATTGATAAAAGACAAGGTTATAACCAAAAAGGTGGCGGGGGGGTTGATATATCTTCCATGTCTTTGCCGATGCAAATGACTACATACATAGTCAGGCCTTTACCTTTTGAGGCAAGAAGTATTAGCCAATTACTTGCATCGATAGATAATGTATTTCTACTCGCGCTGTTATTAATGGGGCTCAAAGCCAAGGTCAAATATAGAAAACTAAAGCTAGTAGGTAATCGAGCCTTCATGTGGAGTTATGTTGGGATCTGTTGGGTTTTGTTATCGATGACCACCGCAAACCTTGGTATCGCAATGCGGCAAAAGTGGATGTTTGTACCTATTTTACTCTTTTTATTGATATCAATTCTCGCAGCAGCAGAATCTAGAAAAGTAGAACACAATGACTAAATTTTTATTGGTAGCGAGTTACCCTGATTCGCTCATTACCTTCAGAGGTAAACTCATTGAAGCCATTATAGCAAAAGGCTTTGAAGTTCATTTAGCGGTACCTGATCTAGATGAAAACTCCGAAATATATAAACAGTTAAACAAGCTTGGTGTAAAAGTTCATTCTATTGGTTTACAAAGAACAGGCATGAACCCTGTTCGTGATATTAAAACGATTATTGAGTTATTCAGGTTGATGCGAAGGATTAAGGCTAAGTTTGTTTTAGGCTATACGATTAAACCTGTAATATACGGTTCATTGGCAGCCTGGTTTGCGAACATACCGCATCGTATCTCCCTTATTACCGGTCTAGGTTACGCCTTTACTGGTGAATCTAGCGGTAAAAGGGGGTTAATCCAAAAAGTCGTTAAAGCCTTATATCGCTTCGCTTTAAGTCGTAATGATAAAGTACTTTTTCAAAACCCTGACGATGAGCAGTTATTTCGTCATTTAGATATTTTGCCTGAATCAGTGCCTTCAGCAATTATGAATGGCTCAGGCGTTGACGTTGCTGAATATCAAGTCAGCGCTTTTCCTCAGCAAGTTACCTTCTTACTTATTGCTAGGTTATTGGGCGACAAAGGCGTTCGAGAGTACGCTCAAGCTGCCGCTTTGGTCAAAGCAAAGCACCCTCAAGCTAAGTTTGAATTGGTAGGCTGGATAGACGATAACCCCGATGCCATTTCTCAAACTGAGCTTGACGCTTGGATCAATTCTGGGACTCTGACGTTTTTAGGTAAATTATCTGATGTACGGCCTGCGATTGAAAGTGCGAGTGTGTATGTTTTACCTTCTTATCGGGAGGGAACACCCAGGACCGTACTTGAAGCTATGTCTATGGGCCGTGCCATTATTACCACTGATGCACCAGGTTGTAGAGAAACGGTTGTTGATGGCGCTAATGGGTATTTGATCCCGGTAAAATCGGTAGACGAACTCGCGACAGCCATGATTTCTTTTATCAACGAGCCAGCTAAAGTCATTGCTATGGGGGCTAAGTCTCGAGAGATTGCTGAAAATAAATATGATGTCCATAAGGTTAATCATGCAATGTTAAAAGAAATGGGAATGGACTAATGCTTAAACGTTTATTTGATTTTATTGTGGCTTTAAGCGTTCTAACTCTCTTATCGCCAGTGATAATCGTCGTTGCGTTACTCATTCGCATCCGGCTTGGTTCACCGATTTTATTTACCCAGAACAGACCGGGTAAAAATGGTGAAATATTTAAAATGTTCAAGTTTCGTTCTATGCTCGATAGCGCGGATGCCAGTGGCAACTTACTCTCAGATTGCGAGCGTTTAACCCCATTTGGTGAGAAACTACGCTCTACTAGTCTAGATGAATTACCAGGTCTGTGGAATGTGCTTAAAGGGGATATGAGCTTAGTTGGCCCGCGTCCACTTCTTGTCGAGTATTTACCTTTATATAGTAGCGAACAAGCTAAACGGCACAATGTTCGTCCTGGTATTACTGGCTGGGCTCAAGTTAATGGTAGAAATGCTATCAGTTGGGATAGTAAATTTGCGTTAGATGTTTGGTACGTAAACAACCAAAGCTTCTGGTTAGATATAAAGATATTGCTATTGACGGTTAAAAAAGTCTTTGTACGTGAAGGCATTAGTGCTGATGGCCATGTCACAATCGAAAAATTTACGGGGAGTCGCTAATTGTGGCCAGCATTGCAATATTAGGTGCTAGCGGCCATGGTAAAGTGCTTGCCGAGATTGCTGAGTTAAATGGCTATAGTGAAGTTGTTTTTTTTGACGATAATTGGCCGACAAAATCACAGTTAGCGCATTGGCCAATTGTTGGTAACAGCCAGCATTTAATTGAACGCTTAGCTGATTTTTCCGCCTGTATTGTTGCTATTGGTAATAATAAAATTCGAGTAACTAAACTCGAACTGTTATTAGCCGAGAGCGCCCCGTTAGTTAGTTTAATACACCCTAGCGCTATTATTAGCTCGTATTCCACTATAGGGCAGGGTACAGCAATAATGGCGAATGCCGTTGTCAATATCGCAAGTGAAATAGGTCAGGGATGCATTATTAATACAGCATCCTCGATAGATCATGATTGTGTTATAGCCGATGGCGTTCATGTTAGCCCAGGTGCTCACCTTGCCGGTAATATCGTTGTTGGCGAACAAAGTTGGATTGGTATTGGCAGTAGTATCAAGCAAGGAGTGGTTATTGGTTGCAATGTTATTGTTGGCGCTGGCGCTGCGGTTGTCAGTAATATAAGTAGCGATTCCACTGTTGTTGGTATTCCCGCTAAACCTCAGTTCTAAATAGTTATTCTCAAAAAGAGTTTTCAGATGTTAAATACCCCTTTTTCTCCTTGGCCTTCATTTACTGAAGTTGAAGCCAATAAAGTTTCACAGGTTTTATTATCCAATAAAGTTAATTATTGGACCGGTACCGAAGGGCGCGATTTTGAAAAAGAGTTTGCGTCTTTTACTGATTCAAATTATGCCGTCGCATTAGCAAATGGCACGTTGGCGTTAGATCTGGCATTAAAAGCGTTAGATGTAGGAGAAGGTGATGAGGTTATTACGACCTCTCGTACATTTTTAGCTTCAGCTTCCTCAATTGTGACGAGCGGTGCAGACCCTGTGTTTGCCGATGTGGACTTAAATAGCCAAAATATTACTGCAGAATCAATCGCTGCCGTTTTAACACCAAAAACTAAAGCGGTGATCGTGGTGCATCTTGCGGGTATGCCCGCGGAAATGGATGCAATTATGGCGTTAAGCAAAGAGCACGGTTTTTACGTTATTGAAGATTGTGCTCAGGCTCATGGTGCTAGATACAAAGGCCGCAGCGTGGGGAGTATTGGTCATATCGGTGCGTGGAGTTTTTGTCAGGATAAGATCATGACCACTGGCGGCGAAGGTGGCATGGTAACCACTAATGACAAGGCGCTCTGGTCAAAAATGTGGTCTTACAAAGATCACGGTAAGAGTTTTGAAGCTATTTATGAGCGCGAGCATCCCCCAGGATTCCGGTGGTTGCATGAATCATTTGGCACTAATTGGCGCATGACGGAAATGCAGGCGGCAATCGGCCGAATTCAGCTAACGCGGATGAATGATTGGACTGCACTACGACAAGCTAATGCAGCGGCAATTGATGAGGCCGTTACTGGTATTAACTTAGTTCGTACAGTTAATGTCCCCGATTACATTGAACATGCAGAATATAAGCATTACTTGTTTGTTCAAGCTGAACAATTAAAGGACGGTTGGAGCCGTGATCGAATCGTAGAAGAAATTGTTGCGCTGGGTGTACCTTGTTTTCAAGGAAGTTGCTCGGAGGTTTATTTAGAGAAAGCGTTTGACAATACACCATGGCGCCCTAAAAAACGTTTACGGAATGCGGTGGAATTGGGTGAGACGTCCTTAATGTTTTTAGTTCACCCAACGTTGACTCCTATTGAGATTAAAAAAACTTGTGATGCGATTAAAGTTGTTATCACTAAAGCTGCGAAAATTTAAAGGTAATTTATTCAAATGGAAAATAGTAGGTTCACTCATTTAAAAGCGCTCGAAGCAGAGTCTATTCATATTATGCGAGAGGTAGCTGCAGAATTTGACAATCCTGTGATGCTGTATTCTGTCGGTAAGGACTCTTCAGTATTACTGCACCTTGCGAGAAAAGCTTTTCACCCAGGAAAAATTCCATTTCCTTTAATGCATGTGGATACTAACTGGAAATTTAAAGAGATGATCCAGTTTCGTGACCAAATGGCGGAAAAGCATAACTTTGATTTAATTGTGCACAAAAACCCTCGTGGAATGGAAATGGGGTGTAGCCCATTTGTACACGGCAGTGCAAAGCACACCGATATCATGAAGACAGAGGGGTTGAAACAAGCGTTAGATATGCATGGTTTTGACGCGGCTTTTGGTGGTGCTCGTCGTGATGAAGAGAAATCTCGCGCTAAAGAGCGGGTTTATTCATTCCGTGATAGTAAACACAGATGGGACCCAAAGAACCAGCGCCCCGAACTGTGGAACATCTACAACAGCAAGGTGGATAAAGGCGAGAGTATCCGTGTATTCCCACTGTCTAATTGGACTGAACTTGATATTTGGCAGTATATCTATTCCGAAGGTATTGAGATCCCATCACTGTATACTGCTAAAGAGCGCCCAGTGGTTGAGCGCGATGGCACTTTAATCATGGTTGATGATGAACGTATGGAGCTTAATGAGGGCGAAGTTGTTCAACATAAAATGGTGCGCTTTAGAACCTTAGGTTGTTATCCATTAACCGGGGCTGTTGAGTCTGTAGCTGAAACATTGCCCGAAATAATCCAAGAGATGTTGCTTTGTACAACATCAGAGCGCCAAGGTCGTGTCATTGATAATGATTCTGCTGGTTCGATGGAAAAGAAAAAAATGGAAGGTTATTTTTAATTTTTAAAACCTCATTTTGGAGTGTTTATCTACGTTATAAACACGGCATTCAACCATATTGAACCATTACATTATTAACGTGTCGTTTTTTATTGACAAGCTTCAACGAACAATGTTGAAAGGCGAATGCTCAATGATGAAAATGGCACGATTGTTTAAGGAATAAATGATGTCTAACACATCTCTAATCGCTTCTGATATTGAAGCTTATTTAAAAGTCCATGAAAACAAAGATATGCTTCGAGTGCTTACTTGCGGCAGTGTCGATGACGGTAAATCTACTCTAATTGGTCGCTTGTTATTTGACAGCAAAATGATTTTTGAAGATCAAATGGCAGCGATTGAAAAGGATTCTAAGCGTTTTAATACCACTGACGAAGCCTTTGATCTTGCTTTGTTAGTTGATGGTTTGCAGTCAGAGCGTGAGCAAGGGATCACCATTGACGTGGCATACCGTTATTTTTCCACCGAGCAGCGCAAGTTTATTATCGCTGACACCCCAGGCCATGAGCAGTACACTCGCAACATGGCGACTGGTGCATCGACTTGTGATTTAGCAATTATTTTGATTGATGCTCGCCACGGTGTACAAGTTCAGACTCGACGTCACAGCTTTATCTGTTCCAAGCTTGGTATTAAGCACGTCGTTATCGCTATCAATAAGATGGACGCGGTTGATTACGACCAAAACGTGTATCAAAAAATTAAGCAAGAGTACCGTGAATTCGCCACTGACTTAGCTTTTGAAGACGTTCGCTTTGTGCCTATTTCAGCACTTAAAGGCGATAACGTGGTTAACGAAAGCGAAGCCATGAGCTGGTATCCAGGCTCAACGTTGCTTAAGCTACTTAATACCGTTTCAGTCGAAAAAGATCGCAACAGCGCATTTCGTTTTCAGGTGCAATATGTTAATCGTCCCAACCTAGATTTCCGCGGCTTTTGCGGCACCATTGCATCGGGTGATATCCGGGTTGGTGATACTGTTGTTACTTTACCGTCTGGTAAAGAGAGCAAGGTTAAATCGATTGTGACTTTTGACGGCGAATTGCAAAAAGCCAGTGCAGGTATGGCCATTACGTTTACCTTGGCGGATGAGGTTGATGTTAGCCGTGGTGACATGTTGGTGAGACCTCATGAGCAGCCAAACTCGTCGGCACATTTTTCTGCTGACGTGGTATGGATGACTGAGGAGTCACTTTGTTTAGACAGAGAGTATGTCATCAAAGTAGGCAGTAAGTCTGTTTACGGCTATGTTGACGCGATTAACTATAAAGTGGATGTGAATACCTTACAGCAGCAAGAAGCGTCGCAATTAGCGCTGAATGAGATTGGTAACTGCCACTTTGCCGTGACTGAGCCTGTGCAATTTGATGCGTACAATGACAACCGCAGTACTGGGGCATTTATTGTGATCGACCGCCTAACTAACGTAACTGTTGGTGCTGGCATGATTGGTAACGTTCTCGATGGAGAGAAGGTTAAAGCACATCAATACTCAGAGTTTGAAGTTGAGATGAATGCTTTGGTGCGCAAGCACTTCCCACATTGGGACGCGAAGAAAATCGTTTAGGTTGACGCAACAGCAACAGCAACCTCAACGTTGAGGTTGCTGTTTATCGCAAGCTTTGTTTCTTTTGATATTTTTTTCTTTCTATAGTGAATTGATATGTCGACCGATGCTTATCTAACTCTTGGTTTGTTTATAGCCACTATCGGTTGTTTGATCCGCTATCAAACACGAACAGTGCCAATTTTTGGTGCGGTACTTTTACTGCTGGTGGCATTCAACTTGGTGTCGCAACAGCAACTTTTATCGAGCATCGCTAACCCGGGGTTAGTTACCCTAATTCTATTGGTTTTTTGCTCGTTTGCACTTGAGAAAACACGCTTACTTAAAATTTTGGCGTCAAAAGTGATAGTGCAAAGTTATCACTCGACTTGGCTGAGGTTATTTGGTGTGACCGCTATCTGTTCAGCGTTATTGAACAATACTGCTGTGGTTGCCACATTGCTGTCTCCAGTACGAAATAACCCGCATCATTTTGCATCTAGACTGTTGCTGCCTTTATCTTATGCGGCAATTTTAGGTGGAACGTTAACGCTAATTGGTACCTCTACAAACCTGATTGTTAATAGTTTATATATTGACGCTGCAGGCGAGTCACTTGGCTTTTTTTCGTTCACTGCGATTGGGTTATTGTTGGTAGCTGGCTGTGGAGTTGTTCTATTCGTTTGTAGCAGATGGTTGCCAGATATAGACAATGAACAGCGTAACACTGCTGAGTATTTTATTGATGCAGAAATTATTGAAGGCTCGGAGTTAATAGGCCGCAGTGTGGAGCAAAACGGCTTACGCCATTTAGAGTCTTTGTTTCTTATTGAAGTGGTGAGAAATCGTAGTTTAATTAGCCCTGTATCACCTTCTGAAGTGTTGCAACTTGGTGACAGGCTAATTTTTAGTGGTGATATCACCAAAGTACTGCAGCTTAGTCAATTCTCAGGATTGGCTCTATTCTCGGAGCAAAATGGACTACTCAGTAGTAATTTGTCGGAGGTTGTTGTTAGGCCTGAAAGTGTTTTAGTTGGCAAAACATTAAAGAAAGTCGGCTTTAGAGCGTTATTTGACGCAGCAGTAGTTGCCATAAGGCGTGATGGTGCCAACTTGTCTGGCAAATTAGGTGAGGTAACTATTTGTGCTGGTGACTTCTTAGTGCTAGCAGTGGGTGATGACTTTAAAGATAGACGCAATATTGCCAAGAACTTTATTTTTATCAGTGGTGTTGAACCTGAGTCTCGCATTAGTGGGGCTAAGGCTTGGTTGTCAGTTGGCGGCTTTGTTGCCACGATTGCACTTGCTGCTGTTGGCGTGGTTGGTTTACTTGAGGGTATGCTGCTGTTTCTTGGCGTATTAGTTTTCAGCAAATGTGTCACGGTTAATGAACTGATGCGGCGCTTTCCGACCGGAATATGGTTAATTGTCTCTTCGGCTATTTTATTGTCACATGCTTTGGTCAATAGTGGTGTGGTTGAGCTCTTAAGCAGCTGGCTTAATGCAGGTGTTGATAAAGAGCACGTTTATTTGGCTTTAATCGTTATCTATATCGCCACATGGCTGATGACCGAATTGGTGACTAACAATGCCGCTGCGGCGTTAATGTTCCCTGTGGCCTACAGCGTCGCGATAGGGTTTGGCGTCGACATTTTGCCTTTTGTTATGACAGTTGCATTTGCTGCAAGTGGCAGTTTTATTAGCCCTTACGGTTATCAAACTAATCTAATGGTGTTTAGCGCTGGGCAATATAAATTAGCCCACTTTGTTCAAGTAGGCTTGCCGGTCAGTATCACTTACGCGTTGATAGTGATTGCGGCTGTACCTATTTTTTTCCCGTTTTAAATGAGTTTAGGATTGTTATGTCTACTTATATAGAGATGGATTCTCTAGATAAATCTACCGATGTTGTATGGCATCAAGCAAGCGTATTACGTAATGAGCGTGAATTGTCTAATGGCCACAATGGTGCGGTACTTTGGTTTACCGGGCTCAGTGGCTCAGGCAAATCGACTATTGCTAATGCGGTCGACAGAATGTTGCATGAGCTTGGTTGTACCACCTATGTGTTAGACGGTGACAACGTTCGACACGGTTTAAATGGTGATCTGAGTTTTTCTGATTCAGACCGTATTGAGAATATTCGCCGTATTGGCGAGGTTTCAAAACTGTTTTTGGATGCGGGTTTGATTGTCTCGACTGCGTTTATCTCTCCGTTTCAAGCCGATAGAGAGTTAGTCAGAACACTATTGCCTAAAGGGCAGTTTATTGAGGTGTTTATTGATACGCCACTTGAGGTTTGTGAACAAAGAGATCCTAAAGGGCTTTATAAAAAAGCTAGAGCGGGCGAGATAAAACATTTCACTGGTATTGATTCTGCTTATGAGGCCCCAGCTTCTGCAGAGGTGCATATCACTACTGAAGACCACACGATAGAAGAGTGTGCAAAGCAGGTGGTGAATTTTTTACACTCTAGTGGTTTTTTCGCCATTAAAAAGCCAGTTTAAAGGGGGGAGCATGAATTACGATGTATTTAATGGTGATGCCGACGGTATTATCGCACTATTGCAACTGCGGTTGGCGTCGCCTGCTGACAATGAGCTGGTCACTGGGGTTAAACGTGATATTGCTTTGTTGCAGCAGGTACCTAGCGACAAAGCACAGCAAGTTACCGTACTTGATATTTCTATGGAAAAGAACATTTCCGCTTTAGAGTCGTTACTTGCTAATAATGTGAATGTTTTTTACGCGGATCATCATCGCTCTGGCAATATCCCTGATAGTTCTGCATTAGAAGCGCATATTGACTTAAACCCTGACACTTGCACGGCTTTGATAGTCGATAAGCTTTTAGGTGGTAAATACCATCATTGGGCCATTGCAGCTGCTTATGGAGATAATCTTATCGCTAAAGCTGATGAGTTAAGCTCGTTAGTAGGTTTAACGAGTGAGCAATCTGCTCAGCTAAAGGAGCTCGGTACATTAATCAACTATAATGGCTATGGCACCACAATAAGTGATCTGCATTTTGACCCCGCTGAGCTGTTCTTAGCGCTCAAACCTTATCAGGATCCTTTTGAGGTCATAGCCGATAAATCATCGCCATTTTATCAGCTTAGAATCGCATATGAAGCTGATATGGATAACGCCAAAAGTATTTCTGCTGTTCATGAGAGCGAGCAGCTTGCCGTTTTTGAGCTTCCAAATCAACCTTGGGCAAAGCGGATCAGTGGTGTTTACGGCAATCTATTGGCGAATAAAAATAAAGCGTCAGCCCATGTGGTATTAACAGATAATCTCGATGACACCTACACTGTTTCGCTACGCGCACCACTATCAAATAAACAAGGTGCAGGTGATATCTGTAGTCAGTTTATCACCGGAGGAGGGCGCTCTGCCGCTGCTGGTGTTAATCAGTTACCCAAGGCTTCGTTAGGTCATTTCGTGCAAGCTGTTGAGGATTATTACAGGCTATAGGTGTTACCTTAAAAGAGATGTAATCTTTTGGCCAACTCAATAAGAGTTGGCTTTTTGTTTTTTACGGGTAACCGTTTTGTTACCCCGCCCCGTTTCTTGAGGAGCTTAGCTCGTCAGTTTAAATTCTGGTCATTTAGTTAAATTAACAGTTAGTCAATAATAATATAACTAGTCAAATTCTTGACGTGTGATACTATTTGCTTCTTATGTGGAATTGTTGTTATTCTTTCGTCTAATCAGACGGATCTGTAGTTAGTTTAAATGGATGTTCTTTATGTTCGCATTGCACATGTTGTTTGCGCTTAAAAGGCGTGATAAGCGTATTTTTAGTATTTGCACTGATATGGTTTCATTGGTTCTCGCGTTTTGGCTTGCGATGCTAGTGAGATTAGATTCATTTTCAGTTTTGGCTGTCGCTGAAAACTGGTTATTAATTTTGTCTTCTCTGCCTCTTAGTATATTTGCATTTGTCCGTTTAGGGTTATATCGGGCCGTGTTACGTTATATGGGATTGCAAGCGCTATCTGCCATTGTTATCGGCATCTTTATCTCCGCAATATCTCTCGTTATTTTGTCATACTATGCTAATTGGGTTATCCCTCGAACAGTGCCGATTATTTTTGCTTTTTTTGCTTTTGTAATGATTGGCGGTTCTCGGTTTTTTATTCGTTCAGTTATTGGAAGCGGTAGGCAGAAGCTCGGAGAGGCAGTTATCATTTATGGTGCCGGTGTGAGTGGTCGCCAACTACTCACTTCACTTAACCAAAGCCACGAATATCATGCATTTGCATTCGTTGACGATGACGAGTCGCTGCAAGGGACTATTATTCAAGGTGTTCATGTGCATTCGCCTTCTATTATTCGTAAATTGATTAGGCAAAAATCCGTAACAAAAGTCCTATTGGCGTTGCCTAGTGCTGGTCGCAGTCAGCGGCAAAGCATTCTTAAAAAGCTAGAGCCGTTAGCTGTGCAAATAATGACTATCCCTTCAATGAAAGACCTCGTCTGTGGCAAAAAACTGTACTCAGATATTAAAGAAGTTGAGATAGATGACTTGTTAGGTAGAGAAGCCGTTCCGCCTCGCCATGAGCTTATGTGTAGCAATATCACCGATAAAGTAGTTATGGTTACAGGCGCTGGTGGTTCGATTGGTTCTGAGATTTGTAGACAGGTATTACAATTAGCACCGAAGAAGTTGATATTGTTTGAGTTATCCGAATTTGGACTTTATGCCATTGATAGAGAGCTATCTGCTCTTGCATCATCATTGAATATTGAGATTGAGGTTTTACCTTTATTAGGCTCTGTGCAAAAACTCAATCGTGTGCAAGCCATTATGGAATCTTTTTCGGTGCAGACCGTTTATCATGCAGCTGCCTATAAACATGTGCCACTAGTTGAACACAATGTGGTTGAAGGAGTGCGTAATAACGTATTTGGTACGCTTTATACTGCCAAAGCCGCAATCGCGGCTAACGTCGAAACCTTTGTGCTTATATCTACTGACAAAGCGGTTAGACCTACGAATGTAATGGGCACCACTAAGCGTATGGCTGAATTGGCTTTGCAAGCCTTAGCAAAGGAAGCTCACAATACCCGTTTTTGTATGGTGCGTTTTGGTAATGTTTTAGGCTCTTCTGGATCGGTTGTTCCTTTGTTTAAATCACAAATAGCTAAAAATGGTCCTGTTACTGTGACTCATCCTGATATCACTCGTTTTTTCATGACAATACCAGAAGCCTCACAGCTAGTTATACAAGCTGGTGCAATGGGAACTGGTGGTGACGTGTTTGTACTTGATATGGGGCAACCGATTAAGATTGTCGACTTAGCGATAAAAATGATCCATTTAAGTGGTTTTACCGTGAAGGATGATATTAATCCTGATGGTGATATAACAGTTTCATTTTCAGGGCTTAGACCTGGTGAGAAGCTGTATGAAGAGCTGCTGATTGGCGACAATGTTGTAGGAACAAACCATGAACGGATAATGACCGCCTCTGAGGCCTTTTTGTCTTGGAGCGATTATTCTGTAATTTTGAAAAAATTGGATACTGCCTGCCATTGCTTTGATCATGAAGAAATCAGAAATATTCTATTGTCTGCTCCAACTGGTTTTACTCCTAAAGATGGGATATGCGACCTACTATTTGTGCAAGAGAAAAAGAACGCACTTTGCGAAGGCAATGTGGTCAATATTGCATCTTAATCAAGTTGAAAAATCGTTAGTGAAAAGCGGGACGTTCACGGGAGCTCTGATGGGAAGCAGTTTGAAAACGATAAAGGCTGGCTAAAGCTAGGAGAAGCTGACGATTGGCGTGCATGCATAGCCCTTGTTTTTATTACTGGGGCAAACTCTTAGTTGCTTAAACTTTTATCAATCATCGCAAGCGTACTATTGTATTTTATTATTACGCACTCGTCAGCGTTGCTAGATGAATTACGTGAAAGTAAGCGGTATTGCATACCTAATGGGAATATAATCTCATTAATAAGTAATTTTAAAGCATATTTGGCTATATGTTTAGATTTAAGCCGCTTACATATATCTTTGTTAGCAATCATAAAAATCTTTGATATAAAAGATGTGCGGTATTTAGATTTTGATAAGGTGTTGTCTGAACGGTAATAATAACCGACATCGGATATAAAGCCGACATTAAGATCTTGAGCTAAGTATGCCCTCAGCCATAATTCGGAGTCTTCTATCCGTTTCATTCTAGGATCATAAATATTTCGTTGATACCAACTTTTACGTACCAGCAAGGTAGGGTGGCATATACCATGCTTACCATTTAACATTTTGTCTAGCGTAAATTCAATGTCATTACTCGGGTTAAAAGTATCGTTCACTCCTTTATCATCAATATAACCCAATCCCATACTGACTAAGTCTAATGATGGATTTTCAGAAAGGAATTTAATTTGCCGTGTTATACGATCTGCAGGAATAATATCATCTGCATCCATTCTTGCAATTAGATCATAACGAGCCAATTTAGCTATTTGATTTAACCGTTCAGATAACCCCTTATTCACACCATCATCTATTATTCTAATTCTTGAGTCTGTAATAGAACGCGCAATAGCCATTGAGTTGTCTGTTGAACCATCATTAATTAAGATCAATTCGAAATTTTTATGCTCTTGATTTAACACTGACTGAATGGCATTAGCTACGTATTTTTCAGCATTGTAGATAGGGATTGCAATGGTAATAAACATAACTCTAATAATCCGCTGATTACGTTAAATGTAATAAAAATAACAATAATCAACATTTTATATACATTGGTGTTTCGTGGCAAGATAGCAAAACATTAATGGTGTGATTATAGTTAAATTCGGGGGCGTTTTAGTTGTGTGGTCACGCGTTAGTTTTAGCGGCAAACATTGCTCACTATGTACTTATCCCATCACTTTTAGCTTAAACGCCCGTCATTTATCCTTTTCCTATCTCTATTCTTGCTTCTGGCAGTAGCTTTCTATACTCAGTAGCCAATGCATTTTTTGCTTGGTTGTCCCCATGAACAATGCGAATAAGTGTTGGCTTTATGCGCATGCCTTTAACAAAGTTTATTAAGTTATGTTGGTCTGCGTGGGCCGAGTAACCACTCACTGTATGTATGCCCGCTTTTATGTCGACTCTTTTCCCGCCTATGATGCAGTAACCGCCTTTGGCTCCATAGGTTTGGATCTCTCGGCCTGTTGTTCCTTGAGCTTGGTAACCGACAAATATAATGTCGGTGGTTGGCTTACTCAATAGCTTGGCTAAGTAGTTTTGAATTCGGCCACCAGTGCACATACCACTGGCTGCTATTACGATTGCAGGTTTATTACGTTTACTCAGGTATTGGATGGTGGCTAAATGCTCTTGATGGCTGCTTACTGTGTACAGTTGCTCAAAGTCTAAAGGGTGTCGATGCTGGTTTAATCTCTGCTTGGCTTCTTTGTCCCACAAGGCTTTAAACTCTAAATAGCGCTCGGTAAATTTGGCTGCCATGGGGGAGTCGACTATGACTTCTATTTGTCGCCACATCTCATTGTTACTTCGGTATCGATGAATAATTTGCTCAAGCTCGTAAAGAAGTTCTTGGGTGCGGCCAATACTAAAGGCAGGAATTAATACCACGCCGTTATCTGCTACTGATTTTTCTATTACCTTCCTTAAACTCTCACTGCGCTGTTTTCGTCCTTGATGATTCTTATCGCCATAGGTTGACTCTATCACCAATGTGTCTGCTCTATAGGGGCTTTTAGGGCTGGCGAGAAGGGGAGTATGAGTTGCACCTAAATCACCTGAAAATACTACTCTATGGTTAGCTTTTTGGTCACAGTTTAGTTTACCTTGTTCCACTGAGTTATTAGACAGTTCTATCTCTACATAGGCAGAACCTAGAATATGCCCAGCGGCGCTGAATTTTGCTTTAGCTTGGTTATAGCTCATTGCCGCTGCGACATCAGTGGTGTCAGTTGATATGTCGTTAGTGATAGCTGATTTGAGATCCAAGCTAAACCATTGGTTATATTCAATCGGTATGATCAGTTGCTTTAGCTTTTTGAGGTAGAGTTGTATCATGCGCTGGTTTTGCGTTACGCCCACTTTAAGCGCATCTTCAATTACCATAGGCAGCAGTGCGGCGGTTGCGACAGTCGCATAGATTGGCTTATTAAAACCCGCGGCAAGCAGATAGGGTATTCTGCCGACATGGTCGATATGGCAGTGAGTGACGATAAGCGCCTGTATATGGCTGATATCAAACTCTATCGGCAGTTGTTCAATCGCGGTTTTGCCTGCCGTTTCCGCGCCTTGAAATAATCCACAATCAATGAGAATGCTTGAGTGAGCACTAATATCAAGCTGGTGGCAGGAACCTGTAACGCCATTGACGGCGCCGTGATGGATAATATTCAGCTGAGTGACTCCGCCTATGTAAAGTATGACCTCACTATAGCGTAAATAAAATTAGCTTGATGTCGGTGATTGGATGTATATTCTTGCCATTATCGATTCAATGCGTTGCCTCACGCATTACTCACTTATTGACTCATTATAGGACCTTGATTAATGAAGCTTATCTCCACTGCCATTGCCGATGTATTATTGATTGAACCAAAGGTATTTGGCGATGAGCGCGGCTTTTTTATGGAAACTTATCGGGAATCAGAGTTTAAGACAATGTTTGCTGCAGCAGGGCTCATTGCACCGCATTTTGTGCAGGAGAACATGAGCCGCTCTGCTAAACATGTGCTACGTGGATTGCATTTTCAGAAAACCAAACCTCAAGGCAAACTGGTACGGGTGGTTAGCGGTAAGATTTTTGATGTAGCGGTCGATCTTCGCCAAGGTTCGACTACCTTTGGCCAGTGGGTTGGGCAGATTTTATCAGCCGAGAATCATTTGCAAATATACATCCCTCCAGGATTTGCGCACGGCTTTTTAACCTTAAGTGACTATGCCGACATTATTTATAAATGTACCGATTACTATGCACCAGAAGATGAAGGGCATGTTGCTTGGAATGATGCAGATATAGCGATTGATTGGCCGCTAACAAAAGGAGTGACGCCAATCTTGTCAGATAAGGATGTTAACGCTGCTAAGTTGGCTCGCTAGCGTTGCTGCTTAAATTAATCACGAGTTTTTATCCAACTCTCTAGTGCTTTAAAAGAACTTGCTGGCGACTCCCCCCAATACATTTTTTTTACTGTTAAATAGCTTTGCTGATATTGGCTGGCTAGCGCATTAATTGACTCTGGCTGTAGCTGAATTAATAGCTCTTTAAACGTCAGGCTTTCAGGTCCTATTTCAGCCATTGAGCTTACGTAATCATACATGTTGCGGCAGTTCTGTTGATAATGCTTGTTATCGAAACGGTAAAAGCTAACCGGAATATTCAGTGGTAATACATCGATAAACAGCGATGAATAGTCAGTGATGAGTAAATCGACACTATCGAGTAACCCATAGACATCCTCCATCGCTGAAATATTGATGATGTTAGCAAAATCACTAAACTGCTGAGCTAATGCGGCTTCATTGGGGTGGAGTCGCAGTAGAAACAGTTGATTATGTTGTTGTAAGTGCTCAGATAATGCAGCCCAGTCAAATGCATTGCGGTAAGGGTTATCACCTTGGTAACTGTCTCTCCATGAGGGAGCGTACAAGATGACTTGTTGGTACTGTCTGTTTTGTATTTGTTGACGAAGCGCTGCTAACTCAGTTGAGTGAGCTTGTGTTTGCGGCGGTGACAGTTGTTGATTCGTTTCGGTGCGATAATAGTCAGTTCTCGGATTGCCGCAGCGAAGTAGCTGTGACGCTTGAAGCTTGAATGCACTGCTAAAGAGGCTATCAACTAAAGGACTTGGACTTAGCATTAAGTCGGGCTTTACGTGTTGCTGGTGAGCAAGCAGCGATTGTTTTAACCAGCCGATACGGCCTTGAGGGTTAAACACTTCAGACATGGGGCCATTGTCGATATCAAATTCAATTTTTTTCATTGGCGATCCGTGCCAAAGGTTTATTTTTGTGGCGCCGCCAGCGAGCCATTGATTAATGTCGCCGATATAACTGTTATAGAAGTAGTACTTGGCAGTAAGTGCATGATAAACCCCAAGTAGAGACCAGCGATAATACGTTTCTTGTTTATTTTGATTTAGCTGATTGATGACGTCTCGATTAGCAGAGATCCAGATACAACGGATAAATTGCTGCTGTTGCCAATGCTTATAAAGGTACTTACTGTTATCTGAAAATAACTCTTTGTAGCTACCAAACACCGCTTTATTTGGGTTACGCGGAAGCAGCCTCGACAGTTGATATACTAGCTTTCGAGTACAGGCTTTTAGCCAAAGCAGTGAGTTATCGCGTAAAGAGCGTGGCACTATTTAGTGGCCTTGTTGCCGATATTACTCAATCCATCGTTACCTTGATTACTGTTATTTAAGCTATTGTCATCGGGACCGTTACTTAGTTGGGTTTTAGGAGCGCCACGGTCTGCAAGGCTATTTTTTATCTCAGTCGATGAGATCTCGCCAGTCCTGTCTAAGTAAACAACATCGCACAGTATTGATAATTCATCAAATTCGCCCTTCCAGTCGTCTCCCATACCAAAAATACTGATATCGTATTTGCAGATATCTTTGGCTTTTTGCTGCCAATGGGTTTCCGGTACCACCATATCTACGTATTTGCATGCCTCTACAATTTCGGCGCGTTGCAGGTAGCTAGAAAAGGCGGCTTTGCCCTTGAGTGCATTAAACTCATCGGTTGATACCGCCACAATCAGTTTGTCGCCTAGGGCTTTAAGGCGCTTAAATAAGCGAACGTGGCCATAGTGAAATAGATCGAACGTACCGTAAGTAATGATTGTTTTCATAATGTTCTCTCTTATTTGCAACAGTTTAAATTGATAAAAGTGTTAATTTTCTAACAGTGTTATTTGGCGCTTAGTTGTTAACTTTATTGTTCAAGTTATTGGTTAATCGCACTTTTAGCTGCTTTTTCGTGAGTTGCACTATCCTTGTCTGTATCTGTTTGAATGGCTTTAACTCGTAAAGATTTTGCCGCCAATAACCAGTATTTATGGCGTTGGTTCATACACAGAAACTCAGCTTCGATGAGTTGTCGCTCCTCAGTTGGTGCTTGTACATCGATCACTAATTGCAGAGGACCATAGAGGCCGAGTAGTGAAGGTTTTTCTACATGTTGAAGTAGATTGGGACTTGTTATCTTTTGCTCGAAAGGACTGGCACCAAATAGGGCAAGTTTTCCGCTTATGACCCAGTAGAGCTGAGGCAGGCGGGCGATGAACAAAGCGCTTATATTCCAGCGGTGGCTGGTTTTCTTTGCGCCTTTAATGAAAATGGCCTCTTTAACTACCGGCTGTTTAGGGTTGGTGATAAAAGAGATGAGCAACAGCAGCGGTGCTAGCAGTAAACCAATACTAAACAAGGCTAAAGCTTGTAGTTTGTCGATTGCTGTCACGCGTTTTGCCTTTTGTTTAGCATTAACGACTTGGCGGTTTTCAGAGATAATACTGGCATCAACAAGGGCTAAATGGCCGCAGCTTTCAGGCTTTATCAGTAGATCTTTACTGATAATGGTATCGGCGACATTGAGGCCTTGACCGACATAGCTATTATCCAAGATCAGGCAGTTTTTTAGGCTACAGGATTTTTCAATCAAGCAATTTTTGCCGACAACAATGCTTTGTTGCATATCGACACTTTCGTCTATCCACGTGTTTTTACCGATCACGCCCCAGGCGTTATGCATAGTAAGCGAAGCTGATTTTGTTTTTGCGCCGATATAGAAACCTTGCTCTTTAGACGCACTACTGAAGTATCGCCCTTTGGGATTAACTCCAGAGAGGGTTGCAGATGCTAATGCTTGGTTAGCATCCATATAATTTTGTAAAGAGTCGAGCACATAGCAGTCACCGTGCAGTATCTGGGTAATGCTTTGTTGATCGTCGTTTGAGGCATTATTGCTGGTGATTGGCCAGTTTAACTCTTTGGTAAATAGCTTGGCGCCAGGTAGCATCATTAAGCCCGCGTTCTGATTGGCTAGTTTGGCAATGATATGGCTGTCACTCATCTGCTTGCTAAATTCAACAAATGACTTGATGCAGGGGCTTCTTAGTATGTCAGCACGGGCGAGCAGTATTGCCTCATCAGCATTCAATGAAAGGCGAGGTAAGATGCTCGATACATCCTCTTGCTCACGGCTTAAAAAGTATTCAACCTCTAAGCCCCATTTTTCACCATTGCCGACAAGCTTTTCTATTTGTGTTGATTGCGCAGAGATAACGATTCTAACCTTGTCGATTTGAGCATCGACAAGATCTTCAAGGGTAAACTCCATCACTGGTTTGTTACCCACAGGCAGCAGTGCAGGGCAGTAATGTGAATTTAGAGGCGCCAGTTCATTGCCGTTACGGTTGGCGAATATAATTGCTTGCATAGTCAGCTCCTAATATGCGCCGCGGGCGAACAGCACCGCAGGGATGGTTTTTATCAGTAGCCAAAGATCTGCAGTGACTGATTGTTGATAGATGTAATCGATATCAAGTTCGACTTGCTGCTCAAACGGAATATTTGAGCGACCTGTGACCTGCCAAATGCAAGTGATCCCCGGTTTGACCATGAGTCTGTTTCTGTCATGTTGGCTGTATTGCTTTACCTCACTGACTAACGCGGGACGAGGGCCAACAAGCGACATATCGCCTTTGAGTACATTCCAAAGTTGTGGCAGTTCATCGATTGAGGCTTTACGAATAAATTTACCTACAAGAGTGATCCTTGGGTCGCGTTTCATCTTAAATAGCACGCCGCCCGGCATCTCATTATTGGTTTGCATCGCTGCCAGTCTTTGCTCGGCGTCTTGGTACATTGAGCGAAACTTCCACATCGTAAAGGCTTGGTTATTACGCCCAGCACGAGTCTGACAGAACAGCACTGCACCTTTCGATTCAATGCGAATGAGTAGCGCAATGATGGTAAAAAATGGCAGTAAAACAGTCAGCAACATTGCAGATACCGTCACATCGATAAGGCGTTTACAAGCGCGGTTTAGCCGTCTACGCAGGTTGTGTATTGCACGGCGAGTATTGGCCTGCTTGGCATTAAAGTTAGGTGTATAGTCAATATTTGTTTTCGCTTTCGCCATTTGTGGCTGGGTCGTTTGCACCTTTTTAAGCTGACGATTTTCACGCCACACTCTGAAAATAAATACTGGATTACCAACAATGTAACGCTGCCACATTCGCTTGGGCTCTTGCAGGAGGCGATAGCTCCACTCCATACCTATTTGTCTCAACCACGATGGAGCACGTTTGATCCGATTGGAGTAAAAATCAAACAAGCCACCGACGCCAATACCCACACTGCAATTCAATTGCGGCTTGTTATCTTCAAGCCACCTCTCTTGCCGTGGTGCGCCCATCGCAACAAGCAGGATGTCTGCATTTGATTGATTAATCTGCGCTACTACCTGGTTGTTTTCTTCGCTATTACTGCTCATATCAAAGTAGCCATTGTGGACGCCGGCTATCTTTAGCTTTGAATAATGTTGCTGCATATTTTGCGCTGTAGCCGTAGCAACACCTTCTTCGCCCCCCAATAGGAATAGTGATAGTTGCTGCTCTGCCGCGAGTTCGCACAATCTAGGGAACATATCAGTGCCGTTTAAGTTGTCTCTAAGTGGATGGCCTTTTGAAAGGCAAGCAAGCCTGACACCAATCCCATCGGCAAAGATCCGATTGCTCTGTTTTAAGCTGCAACGGTAAGCTTCATTGTTACAACTGATATTCAGGCAGTCGGCATTAACAAAACTGTATTGCTGTAATTTGTCGTTATTATCAGATTGGCAGACTTGATTGATATCGTTTAATAGATCGCTCATGGTCCAGTTATCTAAGGTGATCCCAAATACCGATATTGGTGCATTGCTATGCTTAATTTTTGGCATGAAACTACGGGTAAGGATGGTGACGAATAGGCCTCTAACTAAGGCCGAAAGGTAGTTAAGCAGGCTGCTATGGGCCTTTAGCAGTGAGCGTTGTGATGCTTCAAAACTCAGCCCTGTGGCGCTGTTTATCTGCTCAATCGAGCTAAGACCTGGTTTAAGTGAGGCGATTGTTAAATCTTGACCAACTTGCTCTTTTTGGCTTTGGCTAAACTGCTGGCTGGTTGTATGTGTTGCCTCAAAGGCAAACTCCACCTTTTTGCCGAGCAGGCTAATATCACCATTGAGCAAGTTAATCAGTACAGGTAAGTGCTTAAACTTTCCTGAATAGGTAAACTGGTAGAGACCGACAGTCTTATTATTAGCGCCATAAATGAACACTAATTCAAAAGCGTTAATATTTGCGACTGCGCTTTTGAGTAAACCATAAGCTAGCAATGGGCTGCAGATGAATATCATTACGCTAGCAGCCAATAGATCAACAATACGAATTGCCAACGCCGCTGTGCTGGTGGGGCGCGTTTGTGGTTTTATCATAGTCGGCCTCATTAGGTATTGGGTGATGTAGTGACGTCGGTCTACTGTTTCTGGAGGTTAGCAACGGTTCCGCATGTGGATAGTGCTAACGTTAGTCATAACACTGCAGGTTATAGGCCAAAGGTGATATTTTGTATTAATACAGTTGGTTAAGTGTATTTTTTTGTGTTGAGTAAGTGCTGGATTTAGTGGGATTTGCATCTTGCATTGCGCGTTGCAAATAGCTTTTAAGAGGTTCATAAAGTGGACGTTAATTAAAAAGCGAGCTAGCCAAAGCAGCTGGTGCGATGGCTAATATGGATTTGTTTACAGGCTTTTCATCAACTCTGATGTCACACCATCTTTAGATATTTTGGCTCGCTGTATGCGACCGAGTGCAGATTGCGCCATTGATTCAATGCCTTTGTAAGCATTTTTAGGGAGTAGCTTTAATAAGTATGCGGCTGCAAGTGTGGCGATGGTGCGCCCTGTCTCTTGTCTCATTATTGATGGCGAGGTTTTCAGTGCTTGCTTTATCCGCTCAACCGCTTCTTTGCCATCGTTATTACGTATGGCTTGTCTTGAGAGGTATCTTAACTGGTAGGCTCTAGCGCGATTCTCGTATTTAGCCAACAATTTTGGAGCATAGCGGCTGGCCTTGTTGATCATGGTTTCCCATGAGGCATATTGCTTATTAAAGTCAGCGGATAGACCTTGGTTATTAAGGCGGTAATAGGTGAGCGGCGCAGGCAAACCTTCCATTTTCCAATGGGTAGTGGCGACAATTCTAAGCCAGCACTCGATATCTTCAGATTGACGGAAGTTCTCATCAAAGTAGCAGCTATGAGGATGACTTTTATTCAGCCCTTGATAGCGTATATCACACAGGGTTTCGCGGCGAAGCACAGGCGCTGAACCATTGCCAACAGGGTTGCGGCAGAGTAGGTCGCTAGCACTGATATCTGTTAACTGTGGCATTTGAAAAACGTTTATTGGATTACCTTGATAATCGATAAACAGTGAGCGAGAAAAGCTAATGCCCACCTCTGGCGCATTATCTAAATGCTCAACGTGTTGCGCGAGCTTTTCAGGGTGCCACATATCATCAGAATCGATAAAGGCAACATAGCGACCAATAGCGTGACGGATCCCAGTGTTACGCGCTGCAGAAAGTCCTTGGTTGACGTCATGACTGATGATGCGAATACGTGCGTCTTTAAATTGTTGGCAAAGTGCCAGGCTATTATCAGGCGAGCAATCATTCACTAGAATCAATTCAAAATTACTAAAGCTTTGAGCCAGAACGGATTTTATCGCATCCTCTACAAAGGCTTCTACATTGTAAATTGGCATAACAACAGATACTTTTGCCGCTGTCGCTGTTTTAATGTATTGGTCATTAACAGTCATAATGAGTCTCCCGTGAGCTTTTTGTTCATTGGCTGTATTGATTTGTCGCGGTAGTCTGCGTCATAGGTGTTAGACGGTAACTGAATGAGCTTTAAGTAAAGGGTAAAGCTCGGCATTGCGAATAGGTGTACCAACAAGATCCCTAATGCCACAGTGGTTAAGCCTGAGAAACTACATAGGGCAATGGTCACAGCCAACATTAAGCTAAATATACTATTGCAGATAAGGTTAAATTTACTTTGACCAGTACTGATTAAGTACTGGCTAGCGGCCTCGCCGAGTGGCCTCACTAAGCCGCTTAGACAAAGCAAAATAAAGACAGGTAGTGCGCCAGCATCAAGCCATTTTTGACCATAGATTAGTGGTAAGTAAAAAGGGGCTAAAGTTGCTTGCAGGGTAATAATCGGTACGGTAAGTAGCATGATAAATTTAAGCGAATGCCAGTACTTATGTTGTTGATTTTCCGTGGTAGCACTGCTTGTGGGCTCTTTTTGGCATAAGTGAGAATAAAGCGCGGTACCATAGCTTTGAATTAAGCCGAGGCTAATACCTAGACTGGCATTAAAGGCGAAAAAGTAGATCCCTAATGCTTCAACTCCTAGGAAGTAACCCACCAGTATATAATCAATGTTTTGACGCATGGCGATAGCTAAGTCGCTTAAGCCTACCAGCATACCAAACTTCAACATTGCAATCGTTTGAGGCGCAAGGCCAATTCGAGGTGGCTTAATTAGGCTATTAGGGTTCTTAGTATTTACAAACTGATTAAGCTCTGCAGAGCTTGAACAGGTCTCGGGCAAGGGATTGTGATAGCGATGAACCCCAATCCAAACAAATATCACAATAATCTTAGGCAAAATAATTGCCCAGATCCCCAGTCCGAGTAAAGCGAGTGTTGCGGTTAACAGTCCGTCAAACACGGTTTGCCATAGTACGGAGCGACCAACCACCCGCATGCGGTTAAGTCGAAGGTTTTGCGCAGCGTAAAGCATACCTAGGGGGAGTAACAAATAGCTTGTTGCCATGAGTATCATAGGGAGTACGAGCTGCATGTCATCATAGTAGATGGCAAGCGGCCAGCTGAGTAAGCTCATGGCAACGAAGGCGGTGATTGCTGCTAGCCAGTTCACTTGATTGGCACTGGCTAGTGCGTGTCTAAATTTATCATCATCCATTTGAATCAATGCCGCAGATGAAATTCTTCGAGTGGGTGTGCAGATGACTTCAAAACTGGTGAGGATGATTGCCACCAGACCAAACACTTCAGGTGTTAGCAAGCGTGCGATAATGATACTAGAACCCAAACGTACTATTCGCCCTAGCACTTGTGCCGAGCCAAGCCAGAACAGACTTTTGCCTAGCGCGCTGCTAAACAAAGTGGTTACGGTGCTTTTTAGTTGCGAAATCGTTTGCATGAAGCCACCTGAACTTGGATTTGATAATGGCAGCCAATATTCTGCTATCAGCGCTTATTATCTACTCGATTAAATTAAGTCAGCACGTTTGCCATAGTTTCTTCATTAGGCTTAACATCGACGGTTATAACTTGGAGTTACAGGTATCGTGCCAACTTTGTAGACTCGTGAATGCTTAGCTTAAGTGTATGATAATTAGCTTTATTGTTGGCTAGGATAATTGCTGGGAGAGAGATTGAAATTTCTGACTCTAACTGAGGTTTAGTCTCTGTCGCATAATGCAAATCAAATTGAGCGCAGTCATTGTGGGCTTAAATGGCTTCAAGCTAGGCTATTGGGGCTGCTTTGGCTTCTATTTGGTTTCGGTGCTAGATGCTGACTTATTGTGCTTAAGCGCAATACCAACGATCACGAGGCCAGGCCAGAATAGGTAGGCTAAAATCTCTAAATTCTCTCCAAAGGTGTACAAAAATATCTGTAATAAAATGGCAACCGCAGCTGCAGAGGTGGCGTTGCGAAAAACATAGCGCAATAGACTAATTAAGGTTATTAGCATTGCAGAGGCTAAGGCAAGAGCACCGACTAAGCCTTTAACAAATAGCAAACCATACCAAGTGTGGTGTGAACCAATTGGCATATACTCTACCAAGTGCGGGCCTTTTTCTACAATACCGTGCCCCCAAACAACGGCTTCGTTTGCCCAGCGTTCTAGCGCAATGTTAGCCAGTTCTTGTCTGACTCGAGTTGAACCCGCGCGGGCATTTTTAAAGGCATCGATACTTTGTTCTACTTTTTCAAGCACACTATAGCCAGTTAAACCAAGTAGCAGTAGAGCTGGACTTGCAGCAAAATATAACCAGGGAGAACGGTGCCAGCGAATGAACATAAAAAAGCCAATCAGCAGCAGGTAACACACTAACGCCAGTCTAGATTGTGACAGTAAAATCATGCATAAACTGCCACTAAAACCATAGAATTTAAATCGTTTAGATTGCTCTTGAGTGGCAAAGATAAAAAATAGATTGCCCATCATCCCAAGTGCTGGTGCCCAGGGAGTAAACAAACGCCATCTTGGAGCGCCGTTGCTGGGATCTAACTCATACAGGCTGACACTAAAAAACTCAGGCCCCGGTCCACCGATAATACTTAATGGCGAGGTATACAGGGTGCTAGGGAGTTTTAATATCCAGGCCAGCACAAAAATGGGCAGTAAAATAAGCGTGTGTTTACATACGATGCAAGCTGCACGATAGATAATTTGAGGGCGTATATTGAGTGAGCCAATTAATGGAAATATGGCCAGCAGTGCCCAGCCTTTGGCCCAGCCAATGCTTGATTTTATTAGCTTGGCTAGGCCAAGGCCTTCTGTTAAATGGGCAACGACTAACGCGAGTAACATCAACATCATTGCCGCTATCCAAAATAGCTGAGTGTTGCTAATGACATATGTTTGTTGCTTAAGTAATAAGCGCTTAATCAGTCTTAGTAGTAGGACCCAAGCAATCACCGGCGCAACCACATACATGGCACCGAGTAACCAAAATAGGTAAGTGCCAGTGATGGCATACCAAATTAGGCGTTCGTCAGAATTTTCTGGAGCATAGGCTTGCGGATCCATAGCATTCCCATCCCTGCGATGATTGATATCGATGCGGCAAAGCCGCCCACGAGCGCCAGTAACATCGCCAGCTTATCCGTTGACTCGGCTAATGTTGGCGCAGACATTAACTGTACTAAAGGAAACGAAGAGTATATATCGGCTTTACCGACATCCATTTTGGCTAATGCTGAGGTAAATACCGCTGTTGCAACTTGATGCTCTCTTTGAAGATCTTCAAGCTTGGCGGCATCATCATTACTGTCATACAGTCGGTGATCCCAGTCATGGATCTGTTGTGACAGTGAACCTATCTGGCGTTTTAGCCCCTTTGCCTGTGTATCCAATGTTAGTAGCTGCTGCATCAATTGTGCACGACCATCTAAATCATCAGCCGATAGCATTAACATTAGGCGTTTATCTGTGTAGCCCAGTAAAACCATGCAACGTTTTGATATCGCGGCAAGGATCGATTTCTGTTCATCTCTATGGGTCACCACTTGTGGATGACGCTTGCCATAACGGCTTGAATACTCGGTCAGTTTTGCGGTTACGTTGGTATAACCGATAAGTAGCTGCTGAAACAACTGGTCATTTTTGAGTGTTAGTAGCCCAGCCGCTTGTTTAGGCGTAAGCGATAGATGTATTTCGAGCATTTTCTGGCTAGCAATCACGCCTTGGTATTCTGATTCTAAGTTGACTCGGTTGTGTCTTAAGCGCTCCATAGTGAGCGCTAGCTCTTTGAATTGATCTAAGGTCACTAAGCCATGCTCTGATTGAAACTCTAGTAACTTCTCTTGAGTCAGGCTGACCTTATTGGCAAAGCTTGCCATTCCGACACGAATTGCATCTTCGCGCTGCTGCACTTCGTCATTTCGCAGCTGTGAAAGCAGCGCTTGTAAGCTATGGTAGTGCGCCCAGCCTCGCTGTTGGGCATCTTCAGCGCTATTTGATTTAATACTAAATTGCATTAAACCTGTTTGATTAGGTAGCTTCAGCTTTGGCTTAGTGAATTCACTATTTTTAATGTTCATGGTTTTTGCGGCTGCATTCAAAAGTGTTCTGCTGGTGGCAATGGATTTGTAATTCACTCTTGGATCGATTGCTGAACTTAAATAAGGTGAACTCACCGAGCTATTTGCTTGGCCGACACTGTCTAAACTTACCACTGCACCAGCGCCCGCACCGGGTAAAATCAATGTCCATGTGCTGACATAGCGACTTGGGCTTAGTAAAACAAACAGGATAACCAGCAACCAAACAGAAGTAAGCAGAGTAAAGCTCATTTTTAGATATGCATTTCTTCGCTCTTTAGCTGACATTTGGCTACCATCTACGAATAGACGTTTAAGCCAAAGTAGAGGTCTTAGTTGTTGATTTTTCATAGTCGCCTCCTTTCTTTGTGCGCGGTTAAAGCAATTCAAGTAACGTTGCAGGCACTAATATTTCAGTAACCGTTCTGGCTATTTCACGCATATTGGTAACACGAGAGTCATAACAAGCAATACCGTCACCAGGCATAAGAATCGGATTCATGCCTGTTTCCCAAGAGTTACGGATAAGTGAATCCATCGAGCGTTCAATCACGTCCACCTCAGCTGTTAATGGGTTTTTGGTGATCAATAGCAGATGGCGACTGGCGTTGGTTGATTGCGCGCCGCCGACGCAGTTTGCGGCAATTGCGCCATTAAGTAGACGGGTGCCATAGGGAAAGCGTGTCGCGTCAGTATCTACCGCCGATTGCGAGTTACTGCTCGCCGGTTGAGTTAGGTTCGATAGAAATACCCGGATCCCTGGGGCGGTGATTTGAGACGGTCTTGCTAGCGCGTCATCAAAATAATCATGCTGCGGTACATGTATATGATCGCCAGACATAAGCGTCATGGTGGGTACCGGATAGCCGTGGATCACACCAGATAAGTCGAGCTTAAAGCTATGTTGCTCTCGAATCACCATGATTTCACTGATATTAGCATCAGGGCGCACACCGCCTGAGGCTCGGAGCGCTGCAGCGATACTTCTTTCTGATGCCTGATCACCACTGTGGTTACCATCGTCATCGATGATCTCTGTGTCTGTTTTCTTGTTGATCTGATGTTGCCCTGGTTCAAATACACCACCAGAAACGGTGACTTCAACCGGGGCCCATTTGAGTGGGGTAATGCTGAGGCGCACACTATTTTTTAGCATGAAATCTTCATCAACAAGGTGCTTGCTTATTGCGGCGGTTAGTTGCTGTACATCAAGCCCTTTAGCGTGAATAGGTTGCAGATATGGTAGGTAGATATAACCATCATTATTGATCTCTACATTGCCGCTAAACTCTTCACCATTGAGTACATTAACTTTCAATCTATCGCCTACCGATAAACGAATGTTTTGAGGCAAATGCAATGCTTGCTGCGCTTGAGCGGTATCCATTAACCAAGTGGTGCCCATAGGGTCATTGGCTTTCTGAGCTACACTTTTAGCTGCTCGTTCACTGGTTTTGCTGCGCATATAAGGCGTGTCGCTAGGGTAAAAATGGCACTGAGTCATGTCATCATCGACATTGTCACAGATATCTATCTCTTCTGGATGATGTGGCAGTACACAGCCAGATAATATTGTCGCTAGAGTGATGACTAGCAATGTCGACAACCCTTGGCACAGTGGTGCATCTGTTGCGGATTTTGTTGCATCCCATAGCTTTGTACTGCTATTGGCTGTGCCTGAAAAATTCATACTGTGATTGCGGGTCATAGCGTTATCCTTAATGCTTTACTTGTTAGCTCACAAGTTCATTGCATATGTAGTCAATTGCCGCGGCTTCATCTTCATAGATAGCAAACACTTGGTGCAGACGGGTAAGCTCAATAAGTGCCCGAACACCAGAAGTGGGTGAAAGCAATACTATTTCGCCATCGTGCTCTTCGACTTTTTTGAGCGCTGAAATCAATACTGACAGACCACTTGAATCAATGTAGTGAACCTGGTGTAGGTCGATAACCAACTGGGTCATTCCCATATCTATTTGCTGTAAAATGGCTGCGCGCAATGTTGGCGTTTGGGTCATTACCATTTCAACTGGCATGGTAATTTTGCATGCATTGTTCTGTGCGAGTTGGGAGAATTTCATGGTGAGCTCCTTTAAATGCTGTAAGACAGTTTGCTAATAAGTACTGAGTGTTTTTGATTTTGCACTCGGTTTTATTAACATTGCTTTAAACATTGCAACTCCAGTGCCAATTTTTAAGTTGTTGTATTTAAATGATTTAACTTGATTTGCAGCATAGGTGTATTTGATTGCTATTGCTGAGTTCTTAAAATGCAAAGCATAATGAGCAGATTGCAAATGTCGGAAAAGCTGGAGTTAGATAGGGCTAGCGGCGGATGTGTATTTTAGTGTGCTGTAATGAGCAGGTTAGTACGCTGTGCTTTAGCTTTGGTGTGTTAAATTATGAGTATAAACACAGCGTACTATTATCAAGTGATTGCTTTGTAAATGGTGAATTGACCATTAAAAATTCTTGAGTTGGTTTGAATATTGAATGCTTCATTGAGTTGATAAGCTCAATTGTAAATGAGTGCCTGCGACAGACTCCTGCACTCTGACATTGTCCATCCAGCTGTGCATTATCCATAAACCTCGGCCAGATTCTGTTGCGGTATTTGGGCATTGTTTTGGGGCTTGGTTATTTTGTAGTTCAGAATTATCGAGCAGATCAATCACAACCTTATCGTCGCCGCTGTGGAGAATCAAAATCATCTCCTTTGAGCGATTATTGCTATGGCTAATGACATTGGCTACAGCTTCTAAAACACAAGTGACAATTTTAAATCTTTGTGAGGTGCTGATTTGGTTTTGCAGCATAAACTGATCGACTTCTAAGCACAGTGAATGCTTAGCTAATAGTGCTTTGTTAAGGTTTATCTGTAAGCTGTTCATGGTGTATTCCTTATTGAAATCCTATTTGCGTTAGGTGAATAGTTAGTTAACAGTGAACGCCTGACGTTACTAATGACTGGCTTGAAATAAGCATCAATGAGATATCATCTTGCGCTTGTTGTTGCTGCCACAAATCACTGCTATGGCTTAAGTGATGTAGCAAGCTGTCGGGCGTAAGTTCTCTGGCATTGTTGATGATTTTTAACAGTCTCTCTTGGCCAAAGAAACCGTGCTTAGGGTGACGACATTCATAGATCCCATCGGAGTAAAGCAATAGATGTTCGTGTTGAGTTAACGTTAATTGGCTACTGCTGTACTGATAGTTATTGCGGATCCCTAATGGCAGTTGTGGCGCAATATTTAGCTTATTTTCATCGGCAAAGTAAGCGTGTTGTGGGCTAATCACAATTGGAGCTGGATGACCTGCATTGACCAGTTCGACATGCCCGGTCACTGTATTGGCAATGCCAATTACCATAGTGGCAAAGCGGCCACTGTTTTGTGGATCGTCAAACTCGCTGTTGAGAGTATTCGCTAGGCGACACACATCTAAGGCTTGCCATGCATCTTGGTTATTGGCTAAGTTTTGCGCTAGGGTGAAACTCTGCATCGAGGCTGCAGTGCCATGACCACTGACATCAAGCAGATAAAAACCGATATGCTGGTCGTCAATATTGAAACACTGGAAAATGTCGCCGGCGAGATCATGTGCAGGTTTAAATTCACACGTTACTTGCCATTGTTGATTGAGCTCATTGTTATTTGGTAAAAGCGCTTGTTGTAATTGTGCCGCTAGTGCCAAATCTTGTTTAACAACACTTAAGTATTGCTGTTCTTTGACGAGTAGCTTATTGAGTGTTTCATTTTTTTGTGCCAATTGTCGCTGCATCTCAATTATTCGCTGGCCTGCATGAACACGGGCTTTTAGCACGGCGCTATTAAAAGGCTTAGCCAGATAGTCATCTGCACCGGAATGAATTCCTTCTACTATGTGAGTATTTTCACTATTGCCTGTGAGTAGAATGATGTAAGGGCAATTGGGGAAGTGTTTAATGACTTTACAGAATTCTATGCCGCTCATACTTGGCATCATCCAATCGGTGATAACCAGATCAATCTGATGTGTTTTAAGGTATGCAACCGCCTCGACAGCATTAGAGAAGTCTACACATTTGTGACCCATCGCTTTCATCAAAGACGCTAATAAACAGCGTTCGCTGTCGCAATCTTCGACAAGCATGATGCTTAGTTGCTGCTCTGCTTGCCTGTCGCTAAATACCGTCATGAGTCAATTCGCATTTTGTTGGGTCATGTAGTTAGACAGCAAACGATATGCCAGAATAGTTTTCGCCTGGCTAAGCTATTGTATGAATTCAGACTTTTTATATTTATGTCATTTGGGATAGGTTTTTGGGGTTGTCATGTCCATGAGCTAATTGCATTTTGCAAAAAGGTTTAGCAAATTGACAAAATAGGACTGAATTTTATATCTAATTGTTTTGTATGGAGTATTTTTAAGGATTGATTTTAGTGGAGAAATGATAAAGCGCTTGGCGTATTTATTGCTTTGTTCAGTAACGTATAGATTGAAATCAAGTGTTAGGAAGCGACATGTATTTACTGATAGCCAAGGTCATTAATATCGTTAAGTGTAGACATCGCGCTGTAGCTGCTAGTCTGCTTTTGAGTACTAGCTTGGGATTGTCTCTGTTTGCCTGGAGCGTAAGCGCCGCAGAAGGGACATCTCCGACTCCCGCAGAGACGCTAGTGTTTGGCGTTGTTCCACAACAGGCTGCCAGTACATTGGCTAAGGCCTGGGGGCCTTTACTTAAACAGCTGTCGCAAAATGCAAAGATTGATTTGCGTTTTGCAACCGCGCCGGATATTCCTACTTTCGAAGCTCGATTAGCAAAAGGGGAATATGATGTTGCTTATATGAATCCACATCATTATACCCAGTTTCATCAGTCACAGGGCTACCAAGCTTTAGTGAAAGAGCAAGATAAAAAGCTTAAAGGGATTATCGTCGTTGCAAAAGATGCCAGCTTTAAGAGCTTAAATGACTTAGCTGGAGAGACCATTGCCTTTCCTGCACCAGGTGCTTTTGCCGCCAGTATGATCCCTCGGGCTAATTTAAAGCAGCGAAGTATTGATTTTAAGCCGCAATATGTTGGTTCGCATGACTCGGTTTACCTCGCCGTTTCGCAAGGGTTATTTAATGCAGGTGGCGGCGTAGGACGAACTTTTAATAACTTACCAATTGCGACTCAATCCAAATTAAGGATCCTTTGGACTACGCCTAAATATACTCCCCATGCAATAGCGGTACATCCTCGAATATCAGATCCCACCCGTAAAATACTGACTGCTGAATTGATGGCGCTTTCGCAATCAGTACTTGGACTTTCGCTATTGAATAATCTTGGTTTTAAGCGCTTAGAGCCTGCAGTTGACAGTGATTGGGATGATGTTAGAGCGTTAGAGTTGCAGCAATTGTCAGTTCCGGTCATTGATGAAACATCTTTGCAGGAGCAGCGCTAATGTCATTTCGACTAAAAACGATTCTAGGTATCGCCATTATTGAAGGCTTGCTGTTAATGCTGCTGGTGTACACCAGTATTAGCTATTTAAAATCTTCAAATGAGTCTGAAATTGAAAAGCGTGCCCAGTCAATAGCTGCACTTTTTGCCGCAGCGGCCAAAGATGCCGTCTTGAGCACTGACTTGTCTACGTTAAATAACCTTGCCAACGAACTCATTTCCACCAAACAAGTGTTATATGTCAATGTATTCAATCAGGACAACTTGCTGGTCACTGCTGGAGTGGATAGCGGCGCACATTTAGCAATGCGAGATATTAATGTCAGTAGCGTTGACGACGGAATATTAGATATCGAGGCGATGGTGGCAGAATCGGGCGTTGTCTATGGCCGAGTTGAGCTGGGCGTGGAGATCGCCAAGCTGGATGTTTTCATTGCCGACGCCACTAAACAGTTTTTATTGATTGCGGCATTGGAGATGCTGTTAGTAGCACTCTTCTCTTGGTTGCTCGGTCATTATTTGACCCGTAACCTACAGCAACTAAAGTCTGCCTCAACTCGTGTTTTTGCTGGTGAAAAACAAGTTAAAGTACCGGTAAGCTCTAAGGATGAGATTGGACAAGCGGCTCACGCTTTCAACCAGATGGTTGAGCAAATCGATATAAAAACTCACGCACTTGAAAATGCGAATACTCGCTTAAGCACCATCTTAGGCACGGCTTTAGATGGCTATATCATTATTAATACTCAGGGAGAAATAAGCGAAGTTAACCCCGCTGTTAGTCGTCTTTTTGGTTATAAGGACAGTGAGTTACTCGGGCAAAATGTGTCTTTGTTACTGCCGATGTCTGAAAGAGGCATGCATGACGTTTATATCCGCAACTACCTTGAAAGTGGTCAATCAAAAATTATTGGTAAAGGGCGAGAGTTATTAGCACAACATAAAGCGGGTGAGTTATTTCCCATTGAGTTATCTATTTCGAAAATGGTACTTGATGGTGAAATCCTCTTTTTAGGCTTAGTTAAAGATTTAACTGATGTTAAGCGGGCACAAGTCGCCGCGCAGCGCACTGAGTCAATCTTGCTCGCCACATTAGAGGGTAGCAAAGATGGGCTCATTACCATTGATATCACCGGAGAGATCCAAGAGGTCAATGATTCTGCCTGTTTGATGTTTCATGCCCACGCCAATGCGCTGGTGGGGCAAATAATGGAGTCTTGCCTATTTCAAGGAGGAGCGCGGATTACTTTTCGGGACATTTTGGAGGAGTATCGTCGCACTGGTGCAGGTAACGCCCTTAAAAATGCCACTGAAATTTATGCCACTCGTTTTGATGGCGAACAGTTGCCTGTTGAGCTCACTCTGATCCCAGTGCAGTTAGGCGATGAGATGTTGCTGACAGCATTTATCCGCGACATTTCAAGGCGGATGGAGTATGAAACCCAGCTTAAATTGGCTAAAGAGCAAGCTGAGCAGGGCAGTAAAGCGAAATCACGTTTTTTAGCCACTATGAGTCATGAAATTCGTTCGCCACTCAATGCGGTGTTAGGGAGTGTTGAGTTATTACTGGATTCTCGACTCAATAAAGAGCAAAGGATCTACGCCAATACCACTAAAGAAGCGGGAACCGCTTTGTTGAGCACGATTAATGATATTTTGGACTTTTCTAAGATTGAAGCGGGGCAAATGTTGCTAGAGAAAAATAGCTTCTCAGCAGCTAAACTGGTTAATCAGGTGCTACAGATATTATCGCCTAAGGCGCAGGATAAAGGCATCACTTTAGCCAGCTTTGTTAATTGCAATGTGCCAGAGAGCCTTATTGGTGATGGTCAGCGTTTACGTCAAGTACTGCAGAACCTGGTTGATAATGCGATTAAGTTTTCCGCTGGCGGCTGCATATCAATAGAGATGTGGTTGCTTGAAAATCAGCAAAATAAAGCTCAGTTATATTGCACTGTCACTGATCAAGGCATAGGAATTGCTGATGAGGCACAACTCACCTTATTCAAAGAGTTCAGTCAGGTGCATGATGACCACAACACTAACTACAGTGGCACCGGGCTTGGTTTAGCTATTTGTGCTGAACTGATCACTCGAATGGGTGGCAGTATTGCTGTAAGAAGTGAGCAAGGGCAGGGAAGTTGCTTTAGTTTTGATGTCAATTTGGAGTTTGATAAAACGGTGCAACCGGTCTCTAGTCAAGTGATTGAAGATGCGCGCGTATTATTAGTACACCCAAACCTGACCTATTGTGCACTGTTTGAAAGACAGTACCGCCAATATGGAGTCAAAGTAAGTTGTGTCCAACGCGTTGAAGATATTTTTAATCGATTGAAAGTGCAAGGGCGTTTTAACTTAGTGTTGATTGATGAGCGCAGCTTGGTTGAATTGACTGAACGGCAAGCAAAACAGATTGAAGACTCTTACCTTAATGAAGAGGGCCTGATGGCGGCATTAATGACCATTGTGGTGCCTGAAGCGTCAAAATTGCTAGCAAAGGTAGGCCTTGAACAAGTGGTCAATAAGCCGCTTAGCAGGGATATGATGTTGGCGATGTTGAGCGGTGAACATAACTTTAGTACTGATATTGCCACAATAGATGAGTGTTCGAACCTGCAGAGTCAACCAAACTTGCCATTATTGTTAGCTGAAGATAGTCCGGCAAACCAGATAGTGGCTAGTGCACTGTTAAATAAGGCTGGCTTTACTGTCGAGATTGCAAATAATGGTAAACAAGCGGTCACGATGGCGGCGGCTAAAAAGTATGGCTTGATCCTGATGGACATGCGAATGCCAGAGATGGACGGCGTAGAGGCCACTGAGCATATCTTGCTGCATGACCCACAACAGATCATTATTGCAATGACTGCCAATGTGCAGAAAGAGGACGTTGATTTATGTATGAATGCAGGGATGAAGGACTTTGTCCCTAAACCTGTTAATCGCGCTCAATTGGTAAAGTCGGTTAATCATTGGATGATAGCAGCAAAGAGGTTAGGCGCTGAGGCTTCTGCAACTCACAATGATGCCGTCACTTTAACTAACTGTCAGCAAATGACGGTTGCTGCCGTAGATAAGATTGCATTAAGCGCTGTTGTTGGGTCTACAATAACTGCAGAGCCAAAAACAAGAGAGAGTCTTGCTAATGGAGAGAATAATTTGACTGAAACTGATGCATCATTGCAACAACCTTTGAATGAGACGGCTGACATTCCAAGCGGCGAAATACTTGATCAAGCGACACTAACAGAACTTTCAAATATGTTAGGTGAAGAGGCGATGCTAAGAATGTTTACTGTGTTCCTCAATGAGGCTGAAGAGAGGCTAGCAGTATTAAA
This sequence comes from Shewanella sp. 10N.286.54.B9, assembly GCF_041468565.1. Classification (NCBI taxonomy): domain Bacteria; kingdom Pseudomonadati; phylum Pseudomonadota; class Gammaproteobacteria; order Alteromonadales; family Shewanellaceae; genus Shewanella; species Shewanella sp. 10N.286.54.B9. The sequence goes on along the minus strand of NZ_JBFRIY010000028.1, from coordinate 47,718 downwards.
GTCATTATTGCATGCCTATGAATCGCTAGGAGATTGTGATTTAGATGAAGTCGACATACAGGCGCACACGCTTAAAAGTAGCGCTGGGAGCTTTGGTGCTAAAGCATTAAGTGTCGCGGCAAAATCATTAGAGCTTAGTGCTAAAGCGGGTAACCTTGATGACATATCCAAGCTACTTAGCAATGTGATTGAAGTTGGTGAGCAAACACTACAGGTATTTAAGGCTCACTTAGCCCCTAGTGCTTAGGTGATGAAGATTTGAAATGTTTCCACCGCTTAAGGTGAATACTTATGTGAGGTAGGAAAACGACAGGAAGATAAAACTGCTAGACTTGATTAACAAGCCTTGGTATCTGTCGTCTCAATGGTTATGATGGTTTATCTATTTTTGGCTTCTAATACTTATTGAATAGGTTGATTTTTATATGGATATATCTAGCTCGTTTAGTGCTTTATTGGTAGAAGACAGCATGTCGCTTGGAGCATTATACACTGAGTTTTTGCGTGCAGATGGAGCCAAAGTCACTCATGTTAACCACGGTGGTGATGCGCTTAACGAGTTAAAGCAATGGCAACCTGATCTGCTGGTGCTAGATATTAAATTACCCGATATGTCTGGGATGGATATTCTTGATATCGTCCAAAAACAGTACCCCGACATTACCGTTATTATGATCACCGCCCATGGCACTATCGATCTCGCCGTCGATGCAATGCGAGCCGGTGCTTTTGACTTTCTAGTCAAACCCTTCGATGCTAAACGCCTTTCTATTACGGTTCGAAATGCCCTTAAGCAGCGGCACTTGGTTAATTTGGTGGCTAAGTATGAGAGCAGCCTTCCGAAGCCTCACTACATGGGCTTTGTTGGTGAATCACTAGCGATGCAAACGGTTTATAAAACGATTGATTGTGTCGCTAATAGTAAAGCATCGGCATTTATAGTCGGCGAAAGTGGTACAGGTAAAGAGGTGTGCGCCAACGCTATTCATCATGCTGGTAGCCGCAGAGATGAAGCGTTTGTCGCCTTGAACTGTGCGTCAATTCCTAAAGATTTAATTGAGAGTGAAATCTTTGGCCATACCAAAGGTGCATTTACTGGTGCGGTCGCTAACCGCGATGGCGCTGCGACCAGAGCACATAATGGTACGCTGTTTCTTGATGAGATTTGCGAGATGGATCTGGAGCTGCAAAGTAAGTTGCTGCGCTTTATTCAAACTGGTGTATTTCAGCGAGTGGGTGGTACCAAAGAGGAGAAAGTCGACGTACGGTTTGTCAGTGCCACTAATAGAGCACCGTGGGATGAAGTTAAAGCCGGTCGTTTCAGAGAAGATCTTTTTTATCGTTTGCATGTCATCCCTATTGAACTTCCTCCGTTAAGAATGCGCGGCAAAGATATTCTCCTGTTGGCAACTAAGTTACTTAAAGAGTACAACAAAGAGGAAGGTAAGCAGTTCAAGCACTTTAGCGCAGAGACAAAGCAATGCCTCAAGAACTATCAATGGCCTGGCAATGTTAGACAGCTGCAAAATGTGATTAGGCAAGTTGTGGTGCTCAATGATGCTGAAACCGTCGAGCTTGATATGCTCCCGGTACAGGTAACAGCCAATATCAACCTTAAGCAGGCTGCCCCCCAAGCGCAAAGCGCTACGCCGCTGTTTGCAGAACCAGCAGCATCATTGGTACAGGGCGCGATTGAGGCTCAAGGCCGTTTAACTGAAGAGCAAGATACAGGTGCGGTTGCGCCTACTGATATCGTCCCATTATGGCTCACCGAGAAGCAAACTATTGAAGATGCGATTGCCTTTTGTGATGGTAATGTTCCAAAGGCTGCTGCCTTATTAGATATCAGCGCATCAACGATTTACCGCAAACGTCAAAGCTGGGAAGAGTTAGAAAGTAGCTTAAGCCACGAGGGCTAGCGCTCACTTTTATCTTGCTACGATATAGAGTTAAACACACGATAAGAGTAGACTTCAGGTCTACTCTTTTTTGTTTGAGCCCGAGGCCGCTGATGAAGTTTCTAGTCGATACCCACGCCCATACCATAGCTTCTACCCACGCTTACAGTACGCTACATGACTATTTAAAGGTTGCCAAAGAGAAAGGTATTAAACTGTTCGCCATTACCGATCATGGGCCAGATATGGCTGATGCACCGCATTTTTGGCATTTTGTTAATATGCGGGTGTTACCGCGGATTGTTGATGGTGTCGGCGTGCTTAGAGGGATCGAAGCGAACATCAAAAACCTGCAGGGTGACATTGATTTCTTCGGTGATTATTTGCAGCAGCTCGATATCGTATTAGCAGGTTTTCATGAACCTGTTTTTCCGCCATCAACAGCAGCAAACCATACTCAAGCTCTTATTAGCTGTATTGAAAGTGGCAAGGTCGATATTATTAGCCATCCAGGTAATCCAGCGTATCCGATTGATATTGATAAAGTGGCTCAAGCTGCAGCAAAGCATAATGTAGCGCTAGAGATCAATAACTCTTCATTTTTAACCTCACGTAAAGGCAGTGAAAAAAGCTGCACGGCAATTGCGCAAGCGGTGAAACAAGCTGGCGGATTGTTAGTGATGGGTTCAGACTCCCATGTTGCATTCAGTTTAGGTGATTTTGATAAAGCCATTGAGGTGATTGAAGCAGTACAATTTCCCATAGAGCGACTGCTTAATCGGAGCCCCGAAACTCTGTTATGTTTCCTATCGGCAAGAGGCCATGACTCACTTGATGAGTATGCCGAGCTTGTATGAACACTCTTGAAATATTTCTATAAAGGCTATTATCTAAAAGCTTATGCAGGCTCCTATAAAAATATTAGTTACTGGCGGCAATGGCCAACTCGCTCAGTCGTTAGCATTAATCGCTCACTTGAGTAACGCAAGCATATTAGGGGGTTGTCTAAGTTATATTACAGCGGAAACCAAGCATGCTTTAAAAAACATATTACCAGAAGCTGCAAACTGCTTGAGTGAACAAGATGAACTGCAACTATTTTCGCGCAAAGAGTTAGATATTTGCAACTCTGTTGCCATAGATGCCTCTTTTAAACAGCTAAAACCAGATGTGGTGATTAACTGCGCGGCATATAATGCCGTTGATAATGCTGAAACTGACCCTGAAAGCGCTGTTAAGGTTAACCTTGATGGCCCTAAATTACTGGCGGATCGCTGTAAACGAGACGGGGTAACCCTAGTTCATATCTCTTCTGACTTTGTATTTTCTGGTGAGAAGCATTCACCTTATAACGAACAAGATACTCCATCACCACTTTCTGTGTACGGTAATAGTAAGCTCGCAGGTGAATTGGCTGTACGACAGGTTTTAGGCGATCAGGCTTATATTATCCGAACCAGCTGGCTCTATAGCTGCCAAGGGGATAATTTTATCCATACGATGCAGAAGTTATTTGCCGCAAAGGAACAATTATCGGTTATTGATGATCAATTTGGCAGCCCAACTTGGAGTGAAGCGCTAGCAGTCATTATTTTTAAACTGATAAAGCAAAAAGAAGCGGTTAGTTTAGATGCTAGTTTAGCCAGCGATAGTGTTTGTTTAAACAACTTATATCACTATGCTGCAGCCAACCGTTGCTCATGGTTTGAGTTTGCGCGACAGATCCAGCGATTGATGCGAGTGGATGAAAAGCCTCATACAGCTCATTGCAGAATAACTCCGATCAGCACGTCATCTTGGCAAGCCAGTCATGAACAGGTATTGGCCAAAAGGCCGCAACAGAGTGCGCTTAATAATCAAAGTCTGTGCCAGTTGTTGGAGGTTCGAGAGGGAAGCTTGTTGAAGGCTAAATGGCAGCAGCAACTCAAAGGGATGCTCGACTTTCAAAAGATTATTAATAGTAATCGTAGTCAATAACGGCTCAGCTTAGCTAGTTAAAATATTCGATAACGTCGTTAGAGAATTTGATTAACGATAACTACTTATCGAAAATCTCGACCTTGTTTTCAAGCGTTTTCCCTGCGCTTTTTATGAACACTTCCTGATTGTAATTGGTTTAAGGCCAGTTGATATAAGTAAGAGGTCCACGCTTTTACTAGATAAAAATAAAAAAAGGCAAAAGTAGAGAACTACTTCTGCCTTTCTATCATGCTAGAACCGCTAATACTCAAGCCTAGCGCCACCAATACACACGCCTAGAAGCTTCTTTCCCAACCTGCGTATAAAGTCGCATCCCAGTCGTCGCCACCAGAGGTGACATACTCACTGTAGCTAATAGTGCCACCTACTTTCAGAGTACCTTGATAAAACGGTCTATGGTAGCTGGTATCATATTGGTATACCCGTTCATACTCGCCCGGTGATACAGGGTTGCCGCCATCAGGTCTGCTTGTATCATTACCGTCGGTATTAAGGCGCAACCAACGTAGTTTATTGGTGATGTTTTGACCGCCACCTAACTGTGTGATACCGCCGATAACTAGCGTTTCTGCGTCATTATCATAAGTACTACCTAAGCTGCGGCCATAATAACGGTAGCCGCTTTGATAAAAGCCGTGCTCATATAAGCAGTTGTATTTCTGTGGGTCGATACCACAAGAGACTTTAGTATCTGAGTATTCAACAAATACTCGGGTGTTGATATCGCTCAATACAAAGTCGATACCGCCCATGTTGGCCGCATTGATCAGCTTGTTTTTACCATTGTGGTAATCTTCATGGGTGCGTTCATAGTAAATTCCGTAAGGGATACCAAAAGCGGTATCTGACCAGCGGAAATCATAACCCGCCAGCATATTTTCTTGGCCGTTTTCAAGATCACTTTCTGTTTTCCCGCCATTAAACAAGCCATCCCACCAATCACTTAGGCTATTACCGTATCCTTCTCCGCCCCACTGCATCGTCCAAGAAAAACCAACTTCCAATTTTGAGATTGGTCTAATGGTACCGCGAGCGCCCCAATGTTGGGTATCTGGCACATGACGGTCACTTTCCATTTGGCTAAATGCGGTTGTGAAAGTCCAAGGACCAATCCAGTTAAGCCATGGTGTTTCAAAGGCTTGGCTGTTATTGCGACTTAAGGTCACGCCAGGCATTGGCCGAGCATTGGTCGTTTGAATTAAACCACTGTCCCAACCTGGTCCCCAGTATTTTTGTTGCGCGCCAGCGCTAACGATCCAGTTACCAAGCATCACTGCGGCAAAACTGTCATCTAAGCGGGTGCTGTTTCCGTCAATCGGATCGGCATGGTAACTTGCCGAAAGACGGCCACTGAACCAGTCTTTAGTGATTTCTGCGCTAACAGTGCCTTCACCTTTATCACGATAATCTTGGCCAAAACCAATAAATCGGGTGGTATCGGTGCTACCCGCTAGTTCGACCTTAGTGCTAAAGCCACGATGATCTTTATCATAAGCTTGATTGACGCGCTCAAAAGCGTCTCGCTGGATAGTGGAAAGTTTAGCGGGGTCAGCCTTATCTAAATCTTGTTTTAAGCCGTCCCACATTAATGGGTAAGTGGTGATCGGCTGCACAATAATGCCAGTATCGGAAAGTAGTTGGATATCGGCTCTCAGAGCCAGATCTGTAGGTTCTACCCACCATGCAGCTTGCACTGAGCTACAGCCAAAAATAAATAGTCCTGCTAATAATTTGAGTTTCATTGTGATCCCTTTTGTCAATGAAGCGCATTCTAAAGTATTTCATTAAAAGCCGACAGTGTAGAGTGATTTGTTATTTAATATAAGGGGAAATTACCATCAATAGGTTATTAAATTATTCAAAAATATTGATAGTAATTGTCGTCACTGTCACGTAGAGGTTACTTGAGAGTGAGCGTGCAGATATCGCTTTAATATAATCAGATAATATTAAAGCGATACTTTGTTGAGTTTGTGCACTATTTAAGGGTAAAGCTATCACGTTGGTGAATGAAATCTAAACTGGTACCTACTAGCACTTCAAACTCACCAGCTTCTGCTAACCAATCGTTTGACTTTTCATCCCAAAAAGACAGATCGCGTTGATTAAGCTGCATGGTGACTTGTTTGCTTTCACCCGGTTGCAGCATCACCTTGGCGAAGCCTTTAAGCTCTTTGCTTGGTCGTTCAACGCTGGCCTTTTTATCATGTAAATATAGCTGCACCACTTCTGCGCCAGCAACTTTACTAATGTTGGTGACCGTTACTGACACATCAAGGCTGTCGCCTAACTTAATGGCCTTTTTAGACAGCTTAATATCGCTGAGAGTAAAATTGCTGTACGACAGGCCGTGACCAAAGCTAAACAGCGGTTTGATGTTTTGCTGCTCGAACCAACGGTGACCTATAAAGACACCTTCTGAATAGAGAGATTCAACAGCATTGTAATCATTGAGTGCTATAGGCGCGGTATCCTCTAGTTTCTTAGGCAGCGTAAAGGGCATTTTACCGCTTGGGTTTACATCACCAAACAGCATATCAGCAACGGCGTGACCGCCTTCCATACCGCTATAGGAGTTCCAAACTATGGTAGATGCTTTGTCGACCCATGGCATTTCGACGGCACTACCTGCGGTGATGAACACCACGGTTCTAGGATTGGCGGCTATTAGCTTAGTTATCATCTCATCTTGTTGGTTAGGAAGGACGAGATCGGTTCTATCGATAGACTCTCTATCATCACTGTGACTTAGGCCGCCAAAGTAGATCACTGCATCGGCATTTTTTGCTGCAGTTAAGTACTCGTCTTCGGTATTAAATAGTTTATTGGGCGTATCCCAGCCTAGGGTATAACCATCACTGCCACTGTAGTCGATCTCGAACTGGTAATCTTTGTTCTGCAGCAACGAGATATTCTTGCTTAGCACTTCGTTTGAACTGCCATCAAACTGCATCACTGATTTGCCATCGATCTTAATATCCAATTTTCCTTTCGCTGCTACTTTTAAAGTATGGACACCGGATTTTAACGGCTTTATTGCCGCTTTCATGGTGATAAATTGTGGCGTACCTTTAGCGACTAATTTAGACGGTTTAAACTCAGAATCGGCTATCCAAGACTCTTCGATAAGCTGTTGACGGCTTTCATCGGTAAAGTAGCTAATATTCCATGATGGCGTGCCAGTCCAGTGCCGGGTGGCGAGATAATCGTTGCTGATCGGCGCAAGTTTGCTGCTTTGAGCGCGCATGACTGTAATGTTCGTTTTGCCAGCTAGTTTATCTTTAAGGCCTTGCAGTGGTGTTACCTCATAGAGTGATTTTACCTCTGATGACCCGCCGCCTAAGCCATGTTTCTTATCAAGGTTAGGGCCAAGGACGAGAATGTTTTTCACTTCATTTTGTGCAAACGGCAATACTTGGCGATCATTTTTAAGTAACACTATGCCTTCTTCGGCAATTCTTCTGGCTGCGGTGCGGTGGGCGATAATATTACGTTGCCCAGCGAGACGGTAGTTATCCATCATACCGATACTGAGTTGTACCCTGAGTATGCGCGTGACTTTATCATCGAGTGCTGCGACAGGCACTTTACCTGCATTAATCATCTTAGTCAGTGGATCGGCAAGAAAGTAGTCTTTGTAATGTGGAACATCAGTACCCATCTCTAAATCTAGGCCGTTCACTGCGGCATCAAAAGTATTGATATCAACATTCCAGTCGGTCACTAATAAACCTTTGTAGCCCCATTCTCCTTTTAGGATATCCATCACCAGGTGCTTGCTTTGGTTAGCGTTTGTGCCTCTAAATTCATTGTATGAACCCATCATCGCATAAACGTTAGCCTGTTTTACGGCAGCTTCAAAGGCGGGCAGATACACTTCACGTAGCGTACGTTCATCGGGTTTAGCATTAACCCCAGTGCGGTTTAGCTCTTGAGTATTGAGCGCGTAATGTTTGATGGTAGCGGCAACATCGTTTTTTTGGATGGCGTTAATTTGTGGCACTACCAGTTTTGATGCCAAATAGGGATCTTCACCTAAATATTCGAAGTTACGCCCATAGAGGGGTAATCTTGCCAGATTAACGCCTGGCCCGAGAATGAGATCTTTACCACGATGACGGGCTTCGCTGCCGAGCACTGCGCCATGCAAGGTTGCCATATCGGTATTCCAGCTAGCGGCTACCGCGGTTAATACCGGTAGATAGGTTGAGTAATCACTGGTCCAATTTGCCGAGTTCCAGCTATTACGCTCGATTTCATGGCGCACACCGTGTGGGCCGTCAGATAGCCACATTTCGTGGATCCCAAGGCGTTCAATCGCGGCGGTGGTGAACTTGCCATTGGCATGAACTAAAGAGACTTTTTCAGCCAGTGTCATTTGGGGTAATAGCGTTTGAATGGTTTGCTCGACTTGCTCTAAACGCTGTTGTAGCAGTGGCCGATTAGGTTCAGCTAAACCGACATCTTCATAAATGGTTTGCTTTACTTGAGTTTCGGCCTTGGCAATAGGGGTTGTAACCAGAAAGGTTGAGATAACCAAGCTGCTAAGGGCAAATTTATTAATAATAGGACGCTTCATGCTAAATTCCGTATTAGTTTATTGAAGTGGCGATAGGGTTAAAGCTGTTATTCTTGACTCCATGTTCATTGAAAATCGATAAATATGTTGGCGGTGAGCCTGCCAGTTTCTGGGTTACTATCGATATCCTTAGCTGTGTTTACAATGCTGGAGTGTAGTAAATTACCGGGATAGATCACTAGTCTATTTGGGCGGTATTCAATCTGTTCATATAGGTCAAAATGATGATTACTCTGGTTGCAGTAACCTTGCTTGGGTTCCCCATTTAACTCATTGTGTTTTTGCGCAGCATCAAAATAGGGCTGACAACGTTGCTCGCTGATCCGCTCCCATTGGGTGGGCTTATGCCGAAAGAAACCCGTAGGGCCATGCTCATTAGGGTTTAAGTAATGCATGATGGCAAAGTAATAGGGTTTTGGGGTATCAAAATGGGGCATTTTTTGTAAGGGAGTGAGCGCACTTTCTTCGCGGGTGATCAGCGATAAAAACAGGCTCTGGGGCTTGAGTCGTAGCTGCCGCGGAATGTTGTAGCACTGATAGATCCCTTGGAAAACAGCATCGATCACCGCTTTGACATATTCACGAGGGAGCTTCGCCCGGATCCCCGGGTAATAAGAGCTTAAATCGTCTTTAAAGTCAGCTTCACTCGTCGCATAAGTAATAATATTATCAGTACTTAAACTAAAGTTATCTATGACAACAACCGGCGTTTTCTCTTCACCTAGCAGGATAATTTTTGGCGTGGCTGCCGGGTTAACGGTCATTAGATTTTGCTGCATTTAAATTAAACCCGCTTAATGATTACTAGGTGCATGTTTATAAGGCTCGTGACTCCCCCAAAAGTGCTTGGGCAGCAATAAGCCATATGGATGACTACATCATGGCTGACTTGCAGTAATGCTGAATAAAATCGTAATGATGGGGAAGATTGTCATTCTTGCGCTTCACCACACTTTTAATGTTTTTCAAAAAAGCCTTAAGCTCTTCATCTTCCATCATGTCGACAATAGGGTGATACTGCTTAGGCTCAATCCCTTGGCCTAACATCACTTGGATCCAAGAACTCTCACCGAACAGCTCATTGGGATACTTGTATACTTTGGCCGCAGCGGCAAACATCTCTAACCGGTGGGCGAGAGAGTCTGGTATTGGCATACTTGAGCAGTAACGCCAGAACTTGCTGTCTCGTCTTTGGGTGACGTGATAATGCAAGATAATGAAGTCACGCACATTATCGGTTTCAAACTTGGTCTGCGCGTTAAATTCGTTAATATCAGATTGCACTAAACCTTGCGCAGGGAACATCTGCATTAAGCGTACGATACCGCGTTGGATTAGGTGAATGCTGGTGGACTCGAGCGGTTCAATAAAGCCACTTGAGAGTCCAATGGCGACACAGTTTTTGTTCCAGTGCTTACGTCTGGTGCCTGTTTTGTATTTGATGACGCGAGGCTCAGTTAACAGATCGCCCTCTATATTATCGAGTAACAATTGTTTTGCTTGCTCATCAGTCATGTATTTGCTGCAAAAGACCAGTCCATTACCGGTTCGGTTTTGCAACGGAATACGCCACTGCCAACCCGATTCACGCGCTATAGAGCGGGTATAGGGAACTGGCGTGTTGGTGGTGGTTGTTTGCACTGCAATGGCGCTGTCACAAGGCAGCCAATGGGACCAGTCTTCAAAACCTGTATGCAGCGCATCTTCAATTAACAAGCCTCTAAAACCGGTACAATCGATAAAAAGATCGCCCTCAACTAATTGACCAGAGGCTAACTGTAGGCTCTCGATTTGGCCATCTTGTTGATTGAGGTTTACCTCAGTGATCTTACCTTCAATACGGTTGATACCATGTTGCTCTGCAATTTTCCTGAGGAATTTTGCGTACAGTCCTGCATCAAGGTGATAGGCATGGTTTAAGTCTTGATTGGGCAATACTGCAAATTTGCCAGTGCGGGATCCAAGGTGCTCCGCGCAGTAGTCACCAATTTCACTGGCAAAGCCTTTTTGTCGGCCCTTTAGCCAAAAGTGTTGAAATCCAGCTGCCCAGCAATCTTTACCTAAGAAACCAAAGGAGTGCAGGTAGTCTTGATTCTCATCGCGCCAGTTTTCAAAAGATATCGCCAATTTAAAGGTGGCGTTGGTCGCCGCCATAAATTCTTGTTCATTAATACCCAATAAGCGATGAAATACATGCAAGGTTGGGATGGTGGCTTCACCGACACCGACGGTTGGAATATCGTCAGATTCAATTAAACTCACATTAAGGTTTTTACCAAGTAGCTTTGACAGCGCAGCAGCAGCCATCCAACCTGCAGTGCCGCCACCGGCGATGACGACATTTTTAATCGGCTTATTTGTATTCATCATATGTCCTTAATCAGCGCAAACTAATGGCTTAACGCTTTAATTTATTTTGTAAGTCAGCACGTAATTTTCGCGCAGATAACTCATCAATAGGCAGTGACAGCATTCCTTGAGCATGCTCTGCAATATGGTCAGTGTTGTGCAGCTCATGCTCAAAAACATAGTGGTTAAACATCGCTTGCCACGCTTTACGCTGAGCTATTGGTAAGCTGCGTAAGCTTAAAATAGCGTGTTGCAGGGCATTCGTTGGTCTGCCCATATAAGCTGGTGAGTCTCGCCACCAGTGAGTGACTAACACATTAATCGCATCAAGTGCTTCGACGTGGTGCCACCACATACTGGGAATAAAGAGTGCATCACCAGGCTCAAGTTCAGCAACTTGCGCCGCCTCAATTGCTTGTTGAAATCTAGGGTACTTGTCAAAATCGGGTGCGTGAAAGTCCACCATACTGATGTCCTGCCCACCGGGAGACAACTCCATAGGACCCACGTACAAGTTGTCTATCTGCTCAGGGGGAAACAAGGTAAAGCGGCGGCGACCGACAGCTGAACAAGCAAGGTTATTGGGAAAGTCAAAGTGCGCGGCAATGCGACTTTGATTACCAATCCAAACACTGGTTAATGGCTTAATATCGTCTACCGCGAGTGGATTGGCGGCTGTAAATCCTGGTAGCCAGCGGTTGACTTCGGTAGAGCCTACATACAGTGTTGGCGGCGTCTCGTCGTCTATATGCGAGACTAGCTTGTCAAATACCTGCCTTAGATCAACCTGACTTGCTCTAAAATTAAAACCTGTGAGTTGCTCGTTATAAAACACTCTGCCTTGGTTTTCACTTTCACCAAAACAGGCGGTTACCGGTACGCCACTATAAAACTGAAGCATATAATCAATCGCGGCTTGGTTAGATTGCTTACCTGCTTGCACGAGTGGCCACTCGGCAGCAAAGTCTTTTAAAATCAGCGGCTGCGTCGACGATAAGACAAACTCAGGAATATCGCCTGGTTTGCAATGACTTATCTGTTTGACGCTCTGTTCGACTGCTAACATAAATACACCTTGTTCTGTAACCGCTTACATCCATGGGCAAAAAACTACTGTTCTATCTGCTTGTTTTTCTTATCCAATAGTGTGCGAATATTGGCTTGTGAGGCAATCGTCATATAGATAGCTTGCAGATAACCTTTGTCATGCAGTTCAGCTAAATTATCACTTGAAAGTGTTTTCAGTTTGTCTTCGTTGACGGTATAGAAACCAATCATTTGATGCTTGCTGCCGTTATTAAGCTCAACATCTAAAGTGAAGGATTCTAGCAGTTCAAATTTGAGCAGTGCTTCGATGAAGCTGTCACTGTCTTCTACTCCGTTATGGATGACATCTAGCATGTCCACAGCGGTATCGAGGAAGGGCGTATTTCCACCAAACTCAAGGAACAGCGGTTCACCTTGCTCGGTGCTTACCCGTGGGTTATTGAGATCAATATGCAGTACTCGCTGCATTTTTTGAACACCATCTTCCATTATATTTTGACTACCAATCAAAAATGGCTGACGTCTTATGGCTAAAGGAACGTAAGATGCCTGCCATTGACCGTTTTCTAAAAATAGGTTCTCTTGATCTTTAAAGCCAAACAGCGCCACGGAGAAGAAACGACCGGTTTGCGGATCTTTTTGGAAGAAAATCGGGTAGTGGGCTTGTACGCTTCTGAACTCAACCGGGAAGGTCAATGAATACCAGACATTATCGCCATATTGCTCGGAGTATTCGGTGATAACCTTAAGATCTTTATGTTCAATGCTGTTGAGCATGACGTTGTTGTTCGACGTTTGGGTCGTGGCTTGTGCGGTCATTTTGACTCCTTTTTTATTATTTATAGGTGCTTAAGTCGTTATATTTTAGCAAAACCAAATTGATGAACTTTATCGAGTAGTGCTCTATTGCTTGGTAGTGCTGAGAGCAATTGCTGACTACGTTGATTATTTTGTTGGAACAATGCCATGGCTTTTTCTTGCTCAGCTTGTTTTATGTAGCGCGGCGGTTGGCTATTAAAGTCCATACCAAACAGCACATATTGAAAGCTCGCCGCTGGAAACAACGCTTCGGTTTCAGTGATGTCGTAAGAGTAGGGCTGCTGATACTGCCAAAGTGCTAATTGCTGCTGTAAAGACTGCGGTACTGAGGCGCTATCGCGGTTGTCACGCCAATAGTCGGAGTCATCACGTTGGCTGATAACATAATGCAGTTTGAGAAAATCGACCAGCTGACGCCAGCGCTGTAAAAACTTTTCATTGAAACGTTTAGCCACTATCTCCATCGCCTGACGGTTTTGCGGTAACTGCTCGCTGATCATCTTTGCTGATTGTTCAATAAGCGCGAGTGCTGAGGCTTCTAGCGGCTCTATAAAGCCTGCGGCAATGCCGACGGCGACACAGTTTTTATGCCAAAAATGGGCTCTGTGGCCAGGGTTAAATGTTATTTTTCTCAGCGATGCAGACTCAGCCTGTCCTTTACTCATACTCGATAACAGGTAACTCCGTAACTCGCTTTCAGCGCGGTCATCATCGGTGTGGCTGCTCGAGTATACGTAACCGACGCCACGGCGTGAGGGCAGGCCTATATCCCAAATCCACCCTGACGATTGCGCGGTTGAATGGGTACAGGAACTAATGGCGCTTTGTTGGTTTTCATAGGGCACTTGTACTGCTAAGGCTGAGTCATTAAACAGCACCGATTTTTTTTCTATGAAAGGCACTTGAAAATGCTCGCCAATAAGCAATGATTTGAAACCGCTGCAATCAACAAATAGATCGCCGCTTAGGCTGCCATTGGATTGAGTTTCTAGTGCGGCAATATCGCCGTTGTCTTGGCTGCTTACAGATTCAACATGATCGACAATATGCTGAACACCCAATTTCTCAGTGCAGTGACGCTGCAAAAACTGCGCAAACTTACCAGCATCTAAATGGTAACCATAGTTGGCATTACACTCATATTCAGGCGTTGAAATGAGCTTTGGTGCACAGCCTTGATCGCAAAGTCTACCTTGGTAGGTGACAGCATTGGTAAATGAGACTTGCTGTTTATGGGCTTGCCAATGTTTAGCGAGATTAATCTCATTGAAATGGCTGGGTAGAGAAAACGGGTGATAATAACTGTGATTATTACGCTGTGTTTGACTTGAGCTTGCTGTAGTGGGTGAGTGCAACCAATCAATAAATTTTGAACCTTGTTTAAAGCTAGCATCACACTCAATCATAAACTCGGTTTCAGAAATACCCATTTTCTTGAGCGTACCGCGCATTGAAGGCCATGTACCTTCGCCAACTCCTATAGTAGGCACTTGCGGTGATTCTATGAGAATAACTTCTAAAGAGCGTTGTGAAGGTGCTACTGCAAGGTTAATATGCTCGGCAGCAAGCACTCCTGCTGTTAGCCAGCCTGCTGCGCCTCCGCCTACAATGATCACTCTTTTTATGTCGTTATTCATACTGCTTGACCTATTTTTATTTTTATTAAGTCACTCTTTTACAGTGTTTATCTATATTGGGTTAACTGATTACTTGGTTTGTTACAACTAATTAACCTTTGCCAATATAACCTTGCTGTAGGAGTAGATCCAGTCACTTTATGTATCAAGATTTACTCTGAATATGTAAAGCTTGAGGCCAACGCATGTTGGATAAAAATGGCTTAATAAAAATAATGTTAATAGCTAAATAGAAAGAGAAGATGAAGCCACAGCATTGGCTTCATCTTCTCTATAGGTTCTAGAAGGTGTATCGCGCACCTAAGCTATAACGTGCACCCGTTTGTGTTAGGTTCAACACTTGCTGGCTTGCTCGGCCATGAGTACGTGTATATTCATTGGTGATGTTAAGACCTTCAAAGAATACTGTTAGCCCTTCAAGCGATTCAATATCGTAACTAATATTAAAATCAACTTGCGAGTACGCTTCTGTGTATTCAGGATTTTGACCCGTTCCTTGGCCACGAGAGCTTAAGAACTCATCACGCCAGTTGTAGGCTATACGTGCTTGGAATCCATAATTGTCATAGATAGCGATAAGGTTAGCGGTATCACTGATATTGGTTTCAACAGCTTGATCTTCTAGTAAATAGTTATTATAGCTATCACCAGCATCTAAGAAGGTGTAGTTACCAATCACACCGAAGCCAGACTCGCCAAAGAAATGCTGCACTGCAACTTCCCAACCATCAATAGTGGTTTTATCTTTACTGTTTGCAGGGGTATTAATGTTGAATGTTAGGTCATTATCTTCAGCCGGATTCCCTTCGATTATGCCCGCGTTTTTATCAACAAATGGGTCGTTGGGGTAGTTATTGAAAATCCAAGTACGAATATCCTCTGAATCGTTACCAACTGCAGCGACTGCAGCATCAAATTTAACACCATCGGCCGGGTTAGCAATATTGTAGATATTTGATTCAACTTTGATATTCGAGAGACCATTAATGACGTCTTTTCTAAAGTAACCGACAGACACGTAACTAGTTGGTGAGTAATACCACTCGGCAGATACATCGTAGTTTGTCGATTCTAATGGTAATAAACTAGGGTTCCCAGCGGTTCCGTTGCCACCAGAACGGTCAGCGAGTGGAGCAACAACAGTACCACCTTGAATAGAGGTGTAATCTGGGCGACCTATAGTCTCGCTGTAGGCGGCGCGTAACATCACATCTTCAACCACTTCAATGTTGAAATTTACATTTGGCAGGTAGTAATCGTAGTCACCAGTTTGAGTTTGAAATACCTGCCCGTTACCGCCACCTAGAGCAATTTCAGTGTTGGCAATCCATTTAGCCTCATCATAGCTGGCTACCGCAGAGGTTGAAGTAACCTCTGTTTTCTCGTAGCGCAGACCAACATGGATGTCGTATGGCATGTCGCCAAATTCTGACTCAAAGTTATACTGAATATAAGCTGATGTTGATTCTTCTTCGGTATAACGGTCTACGTCCATCGCATATTGAGTCGATGGGCAAAAATCTGTGCCACAATCGCCGGCGCCAACATAACCCGCAGCAGTATAGAGCTCTTCTGCTCGACCGCGTACAGCATCAAAGTCCCAGAAGAAGATAGTATCTAGTAGGTCAAAATCACCGTCAGCATCCGCAAAGTTACCTTTGCTTGCATCAAACTTGTCATGGATGGTATCTGCAGGGAACCATTCATCTTCAAAATCTCCCTCTTGACCTACACCGCCCCAATCGTTTCGTTGAACGTTAACAGATTGCGAGTGATTGTTGACATCTGTGAGCGCGATACCAAAATCAATGCTGCCAGAATGTTCAAACAGATATTCACCATCTAACTGATACTGATCAATTTCTGATTTATTGCGAGAGTTGCCAAATACACTGCCGGTTACACGCATATCTGATGGCTTGATGTTATTGCCATTGCCGACAGCGAGTGCTGGTAGGTCTTTTGAGAAGTCAGTAGCTGCGCTAGTTCGGATAAAACCGGCTGTACTCAGTGTGTTACTGCTACCATAGATATGGTTTGGTTTGTTTTCAGCATCAGACTTATGCATGTCTAATGTTAGATTTAAATTGTCGCTGACTTGCCAATCAAGATTAAGGCCTAAAGAGCCACTCTCATTGCGTACACCGTAATCACCGGCTGCCATAGAAACATCTTGCGGAGTGTCATAGCTTTCAGAATAAACCAGCGGCGATGAAACGGGGCCGTCAGTCCAAACGTTTTCCGATGGAGCAAAGGTAAACCAGGCAGATACATCGTTATATTGGGTGTCGATATCATTACGCATGTAAGTGTAATCAAGCGTGGCAACTAATGAGTCAACGGGGCTGTATTGCAGCACTAATTGACCGTTAGTACGGGTACGCTGCTGCTCTTCAAAACGATATACTGTAGTTTGTGGAACTGAATAGATATCATCATCACCAGGTCGATTGACTTGGTTGTCTTTTTGAACGCCGCCCCAATCAGTAGTATTGTCTGCGCTACCAGGAAAACTTCTCCAACCCGTACCGACTTGCGCTTGTTGGTTACCACTTTCACGCTCTTGGTAGCTGGCAGAGATTGAGATGCCAAACTTGTCATCTGCAAAAGTATTTGAATATAAACCCGAAAGCTCAGGGGTAATGCTACCTTTATCAGTTGATGTATCATCAACCGCTTTCGCGCCAAATGTTGCTTTTAGACCTGGAGTATTGAATGGGCGATGAGTTAATACATCAATCGTCGCACCGATACCGCCTGTAGGGCTTGAAGCTACACTGGTTTTTCTTATCTCTACACCGCTGATAGATTCTGAGGCGATGTTGGCAAAATCAAATGAACGAGAGCCTGTTGTCACTGGCATTTGACGGCCATTGAGTAAAACTAGGTTACGATCTGCACCGAAACCACGAACAGAGACGCGACTACCTTCACCATTTTGACGGTCAATAGAGACACCAGGAATTCGTTGCATCGATTCTGCTAAGTTTGAATCTGGCATTTTACCGATGTCTTCTGCTGAAATTGCATCGACAATGCCGTCAGATGATTTCTTGACGTCCATCGATTTAACTAAACTGCCACGAATACCCGTTACAGCGATGACTTCCATATTCTGATTAGCTGCGTTTTCTGTATCTTCTTCAGCTGCATAAACCGGTGCCATCGTTGATGCACTTAGCACCAACGACAAGCTGGTTGCTAGCCTCGTCTTTTTAAATAGTTGCTGTTTCATCTCTATCCCCCAGAGTCATTCAATCATAGTTTTAATTCTTTTCTAAATGTAAGCGCTTACAAAAAAGTTTAAAAAAAATAACTAGACCACTTTGTAAGCGCTTACACAAACCTAGGGTAATTTGTGATCAAGGTCAACATTAATTCACCGGTAGTTAACAAAAAAGTAACTTAAGCAGTGGGGAAGGTAGGGGCAAAAGCATGCTGAGCAAGGGATTGGGGTATTAGTCTATTTCTTGATTTAAATTTTTAGGGATTAGCTACATCGACTTTTTTAGCTAACAGAAGTTAATTAAGAAGTTGCAGTAAAATATATGTATTTATAGCGCCAAACAGACCAACAAAGGATACAGGGTCTGCCTTTTTGTTACCAAGTAGCACATATCGCTTTCTTTGCGGTAAATGGTAGATATAACGCTAGTCGCATAGGTTAGATTTTCTGCGTAATGAGAACAAATATTAAAAAAACAAATGTAAGCGCTTTCATCTGTTCGGTTTTGTGCTTACACTGTTGTTGTCAGAATGTTAATTAAGGTCGCATTTCGACAATTAGGAGCTGCTAAATCAATCTTCCCAAGATTTTGATGATTTTGCTCCAGCTGGGAACTTACTTAAGTCTGTTTGGCATGGAGGCTAGGCAGCATCTTTTCCTCTATCAAATCTCTGCGCAACAAGAAACCCACCGCTAGCCACTGCTTATTTAGATTTACACCAATTCCAATAAGGATATGCTCAGTTCAGAGCTTTCTCAGAGCTTTCAATTCAAGTCGCATTGGTAAAGAAATGGTTATTCCCTTTATGAGGCAATGCGGTACTATACCAATCAGTATAATAAGTTGATCTACTCAGAGCGTTTTTGGCACGCTAATTCAAGGCAGGCTAATTCAAAGTGAGTAATGACATAATGGTTGTTCCCTTATGAGTTTATTCAACACAGAAGTAGCAAGCCAAAAACACTCCTTCAGGCGAGTTTTAGCGGCTCTGATGCTGCGTTAATGAACTTGAACGTAGTTTCACTATGCTCTTCATTCATTGCGAACCACATGGCCTAGTATGTTCCTGACATGCTTAAGGCATTCCCTCCATCCCTGGAGGTCAGATGTGGTGAATGTCATTACTGCACGACTATATGGATATAGGAGGTAGAGTAACGCAGGAGCAGTTACCGAGGAGCGTTTAATGACCTTACCTCACAGCCGCTAAACTTTCGCTGAGCGATCAAATCTTTATACTAATTGGTATTACACGGTCCTATAAACAACCCTTCAACTATCTAAAAGCTAAATCAAACCTTAACCTAGAGTGTGTTAGCTTTCTTTAGTAGAACTGACTTCGTAAAGCGAGCCCTTAGCAGGGCTGGGGCAAATAGATTTGTTTGGGATGGCAATGCGAAAGATGGCTAGGAGCAATGAGATCTGTTATCGAATGTAGATCATAAGTATTTCAAAATGAACTTATGACCTACAGAGTTGTTATTTAGTGAGCGTGAATGGAATCTCTTGTTATAAGCTTAGGTTCAAACACATTTTTAACTTCAAGATCGGTTTGCTTAAAGGTATTTTTGAGGATCCATCTTGCAGCCATCTGTCCCATAAGCTTAATTGGATAATCAATTGTGGTCAGCTTAGGGTAGATATACTGCGCTAAAATGATGTTATCAAATCCAATTATTGATAGATCTTGCGGAATTGATATTTGATGTTCACGAGCATAAGTCATGGCGCCAGACGCCATCTCATCATTTGCACAGACGAGGGCTGTAAAAGGCTGTTTATCTTTAAGCAGTTGCCTCAAACCATCACTACCACCGACTTCTTGGTAATCACCCTCATAGGTTAGTTTAGGGTTATAACTGACATTAAACTCTTCCAAGGCTTTTTTATGACCTTTTAAGCGGTCACTGGCATCCATCTTCCAGTTAGGGCCTGAAATGTAAGCGACCTGTTTGTGTCCTTGAGCGAGTACTGCTTTTGCTGCAAGGTAGCCGCCGAGTTCATTATCGAGGCTTATACAGTTATCAGCTATTGCCGGAATAAACCTGTTGATCAGTACAATGGGGACTTCATTGTTAACCAAATCAACAAGGTATTCATCTGACACCGCTTCAACATGTAAGATTAGCGCGTCACATCGGCGGCTGATAAGAAACTCAATTCCCTCTTTTTCAGTCTCCTCTTCGCTATGTCCCGCGGCAATGATGGCATGCTTTTGTGAACCACGAAGCTCTGCTTCAATGCCGCTAAGCATGGAACCATAGAAAGGGCCGTGTAACTCGGAGACCAAAATGCCGACACTATTTGAGCGATTAGAGGCAAGAGATTGTGCAATCGCATTAGGTCTATAGCCTAATTGGTCCATCGCATCTTGTACTTTCTTTAGTGTCTTTTCACTGACTTTAGCGTTTTTATTCATCACTCTTGATACTGTTGCGAGTGATACGCCGGCTAGTACTGACACATCGTAAATCGTTGCCATATATTCCCTATTAAACGCCTATCGACATCATTTACTTACTTTACGTGTTTGCGGCATTAAGTTCACTTTGAATTTGCTCAACTTTCTTGTCATCCAAGATATACCACTTCATCACGACTGCAACAAGTAAACTGCCGATTGCCGGATAAAGGGTGAATGATAACAAGATCCCTGATTTTGTTGCTTCTGTCTGCTCTACATCTGCTTGGTAGCCATAATAAGCTAATGCCCAGCCAGCCAGTGCGCCGCCAAGTGCTACACCGAGCTTAATGAAAAATATGATGGTTGAATAAACCATGCCGGTAATCCGTACTCCTGTTTTCCACTGGCCATAGTCGATGGCATCAGCCATTTTTGCCCACAGTAAAGGGGTGGCCATATCAAGGAAGAACTTCCACAAGAAGAATGCGATAAAGGCCATTATTATCTGATCGGCGGCAATAAAATAGCTCAGAATACAGATAATCGCTGCAATAATTTGTAATCCGATATATGCCTTTATCTTACACATTCTTTTTGCCAGTACTTGTGCCAATGCACAACCTAGCATACTGCCGACCATCCCCGTGGTCATAAAGGCAGTGATGAGATCTTCTCTTAGCAGAAAGTATTTAACGTAATAAACCGCGAGGGTGAATTTAAGCACCTGACCGGTCAGCAGAAATATCCCAGTAATACATAAAATTCTAGCTTGGTCATTCTGCCAAAGATGTTTAATCTCCACCCAAAAGTTAGCTTTTTGCGTCTTAGGAGCACTAATTCGTTCTTTCGTCCCTAAAAAACACAGCAGAAATAGCACTACGCCAAAAAGGCTCATGGCGGTCATGGTTAACTGATAGCCTTTGGCGGAATCTCCGTTACCGAACCACTCGACTAATGGCAGAGTACAAGAGGCAACAATTACGCCACCGAGCATGGCAAATACAAATCGATAAGACTGCACCGATACTCGCTCAGAGGGTTTTGCAGTCAGCACTCCACCTAAGGCGCAGTAAGGAATATTGATGGCGGTATAAACCATCATCAGTAGCGTATAGGTTACAAAAGCATAAATGAGCTTATTGCTGTCACTGAGATCGGGAGTCGTAAATGCCAATACACTAATAAGCCCAAATGGAATGGCAAGCCAAAGTAGGTAGGGGCGAAACTGGCCCCAGCGAGTGCGGGTTCTATCGGCAAGAGAGCCCATAAGCGGATCGGTAATGGCATCAAAAACACGCACAACTAAAAATAGTGTACCCACTGCTGCGGGTGATAAACCAACGACATCGGTATAGAAAATGAGTAGAAACATCATCACGGTTTGAAAAATGATGTTACTTGCTGTATCGCCTAAACCATAGGCAATTTTCTCTTTTACTCTAAGCATTGTAGCCTCATTATTTTTATTCTTTTTGGGTGCTTGCTTAACTAACTTCCCTACCGGTTAATAAATTGCAGCGGAGAAGTTAGAGAATGTAAGCTTTTTGAGTCTAATTTTAAAGCTTGTTATGTTCGGAGACTGATAAATTCTCGATAAGCTTTAGCGCTGTTTTTCAGTGTGCGTTGTTGAGTTTGATAATCAACGTAAACGATACCAAAGCGTTTTAAGTAGCCTTCAGCCCACTCAAAGTTGTCCATTAAGCTCCAAGCAAAATAACCTCTGATATCAACGCCAGCTTCAATAGCATCGTTTACCGCATTTAAGTGTTGATGGTAATACTGAGTGCGATCTTCATCTGCAATGCTGCCATCTTGGAGTTTGTCATCCATAGCGGCACCATTTTCAGTGATGTAAAGCGGCGGCAAGGGGTACAGACTGTTTAATGATACGAGCAGCTCTGATAGGGCTTTAGGGTAGATCTCCCAGCCAATATCGGTGTGGGGCACATCGGGCACAGTGACTTGCTCAAACTGGTTTTCAGCACAAGCTTTATAAACTGCGCGGGTATAGAAGTTAACGCCCATAAAGTCTAATGGTTGGGCAATGATCTCCATGTCACCAGGCTCTATTTGCGGTAACTCTTCAGTAGGTAAAGTGTCAATAATGCTTGGGTAACAACTGTCAAAAAGTGGCTTTATATACCATTGATTAAAATGGGCATCGGCAATGTTGCTAGCATTAAGATCTTGCAGCGAGTTTGACTGTGGATAGCATGGCGTGAAGTTAAGCACTATACCATTAAGTGCATTTGGGCTGTTTTTTTGCAGCACTTGCATCGCTAAACCATGAGCAAGCAGTAAGTGGTGCGCCGCTTTTTTTCCGAATGCTCGACTCTTTAAACCTGGCGCATGAATACCGGCTTCATAGCCTAAATAAGCACTGCAAAAAGGTTCGTTAAGTGTGGCGTATGAATGAACTCGGTCGCCAAATGCTGTTGATATTAGGTCGGCGTAATCTCGAAATTTGTAGGCTGTATCTCGGTTCAGCCAACCACCATTATCTTCAAGGTGTTGCGGTAAATCCCAATGATATAGCGTCACAAAAGGTTTAATGCCTTTTTCGATTAGCCTATCTAACAACGCTATGTAGAAATCAACGCCCTGTTGATTCAGTGCACCTTCTGCAGTGATAACGCGTGGCCAAGAGATAGATAGACGGTAAGCGTCAACATTCAAAGACTCTATTAGATCAATATCTTGTTGCCACAAATTGTAATGGTCGCAGGCTGTTGCACCGTCGGAGTTATCTCGAATTTTATTAGGCGTATTGCAAAAGGTATCCCAAATACAGGGAAGACGTGAATCAATACCACCTTCAATTTGAAATGAGGCGGTGGCGACTCCGTACACAAAGTCACGCTTTTGCATTTTTGAATTGAAAGGCAGAGAAATCTTCATGGCGATATTAGTTATTTCCTAATAGTGACAAAAAATACAGCGCAATCATTAAGGTCATTAGCCTGATGCATTATGCAGTTAAATAACATGATTGAGCCTAATAAATCATTACTGGTATTCACTATTGGCCGATATAGCGCAAGATTTCAGGCGAAGAAAATTGCAATATCAACAAACACTGTAGCAATGAAAGCGCTTACATATAATGTTAACAGAACAGTTGATCTTCGTTGTGTTTGTGTTATAAATGAAAGCGCTTACATTGAGATTAGAGCGTAACAGAAAAAAGGTCAACACATTTATTTAACATGTTTACCGCGTTGTTACTGTTAGATAGTAGAGAGGCAGATTAGCTTGTGTAAACGGCGATCCTGCCTAAATTACCGATATTGTAGCGATACTGGCTACACGCATAATAAGACTAATAAGGGGAGTATATGGCTAGTTCGCCAATAATGTCAGATAACAGTAGCTTGAATGAATCGAGAGGGACTGAAAAGCACACATTCGCGCTGGTATCGCTCACATCGTTGTTTTTCATGTGGGGATTTATTACCTGTTTAAATGACATTCTAATTCCTCATTTAAAAGCGGTTTTTTCTCTGAGTTACACTGAAGCAATGTTGATTCAGTTTTGCTTTTTTGGGGCCTACTTCTTGGTCTCTATGCCTGCTGGCTACTTAGTGAAAAAAATAGGTTACCAGCGAGGTATTGTCACAGGGCTTGTGATTGCAAGTTTTGGTTGTGCATTGTTTTATCCTGCAGCGGATCAGGCGGTTTACGGATTGTTTCTAGGTGCACTATTTGTTTTAGCTTCAGGAATTACCATTTTACAAGTTGCGGCTAATCCTTACGTTAATGCGTTAGGTACTGCTGAAACCGCATCAAGTCGCCTTAACTTAACTCAAGCTTTTAACGCACTAGGCACTACAGTCGCACCTTATTTTGGCGCAGTGCTTATTCTATCTGTAGCGTCAGGCGCTGGCAGTGAACTGAGCCATGCTCAAGCTGAAGCGGAGCAGGTTAAGCTGCCATATCTTTTGTTATCGGGGATGCTAGCCACGCTTGCGGTGATTTTCTCTAAACTCAAATTACCGGTTATTGAAGGGCATGGTGAGGTGCGTTCAGATGGCGAGGCCGTTGAGTATTTAGGAAAAACCAATGCCATTGGCCATCGCCATCTTGCACTCGGTGCATTAGCTATCTTTGTTTATGTAGGCGCCGAGGTATCAATTGGTAGTTTCCTTGTTAGCTTTTTAGGTGAAGCAAATATTGCTGGTCTTGAGGAGGCTGAAGCGGCGAAATACATTACCTATTATTGGGGCGGCGCCATGATAGGACGCTTTGTTGGCTCTGCGGTTATGCAGAAAATCCCAGCAGGAAAAGTTCTGGGCTTTAACGCAACCATGGCGGCATTGTTAGTTTGCGTAGCTATTGTGAGCTCTGGTGCAACGGCTATGTACGCCATACTGGCCGTTGGTCTGTTTAACTCTATTATGTTCCCGACCATTTTTAGTTTAGCACTGCAAAATTTAGGACCGCACACTTCACAGGGGTCTGGTTGGTTGTGTTTGGCCATTGTTGGTGGCGCGATAATACCCTTGCTGCAAGGTGTATTGGCTGATGCGCTTGGGGTTCAGTTGGCTTTTTTCCTGCCAGTACTGTGCTACGGCTATATTTTGTTCTATGGTCTTAAAGGAAGCCTAGTCGAGCAGGCTTCAAGCAAGGAGCAGGTGTAATGGCAAGTTTATTCTTGAGCAAGTTAACTCTCCATGCATGCCACTTAAAGGGAATTAAATAATGACTAACAGTAAATGTAATCAGCATTTAGATGCAGCTAGGCTAACAAAATCGAAATTTAGTTTATTGGTATCGGCGTTGATTTTATCAAGCGTGACGGCTTGTTCGTTAAAAGAGACTGAGCCCGCTGAGAAACGTGATGCTTCTGTTGTATGGCCTAAATTACAATTAGAAGTACAGCCAAATGCGCAGATGGAGCAAAAAATAGCGACAATGGTCAGTGAGATGACCTTGAAGCAAAAAGTGGCGCAGATGATCCAGCCTGAGATCCGCGATATTACCATTGATGATATGCGTACTTATGGCTTTGGTTCCTACCTCAATGGCGGCGGTGCTTTTCCTAACGATGATAAGCATGCTACGCCAAGCGATTGGATAGCATTGGCTGAGGCTATGTACCAAGCTTCCACTGATGATTCCATTGATGGTTCGACGATTCCGACAATGTGGGGCACTGACGCCGTGCACGGCCATAACAATGTGATAGGGGCGACGCTATTCCCGCACAATATCGGTCTTGGAGCGGCTAACAACCCACAACTCATTGAACAGATTGCGGCAATCACTGCAAAAGAGGTGATGGTTACGGGGATCGATTGGGTCTTTGCACCAACGGTTGCAGTGGTTCGTGATGACCGGTGGGGGCGTACCTATGAAGGTTACTCCGAAGATCCTGAAATAGTTGGTGCTTACGCTGCCTCAATTGTTAGAGGGTTACAAGGCGCCGCAGATGCAGACTTTCTCGGTGATGAAAGAGTGATCTCAACGGTAAAGCATTTTGTGGGAGATGGCGGCACGGTTGATGGTATCGACCAAGGCGACAATATCGCTTCGGAGCAAGAGTTATTTGATCTTCATGCCCAAGGTTATGTCAGTGGACTCTCTGTGGGTGCACAAACTGTAATGGCCTCTTTTAATAGTTGGAACGGGGTTAAAAATCACGGCAACAAATATCTTCTAACCGATGTGCTTAAAGAGCAGATGGGTTTTGACGGCTTTGTGGTGGGTGATTGGAATGGTCATGGCCAAATCCCTGGTTGCAGTAATGATAATTGCCCACAAACGATTAATGCAGGTCTTGATGTTTATATGGTGCCAACGGCAGCATGGAAACCGCTTTTTGAAAATACCGTGGCCCAAGTAAAGAGTGGTGAGATCCCAATCGCTAGAATTGATGATGCAGTAACGCGCATACTTAGAGTCAAAATGCGTGCGGGTCTGTTTGATAAACCAAGCCCTGCAAAGCGAACTCTATCAGGTAAAACTGCACTTATTGGCGCTAAAGAGCATCGAGAAGTGGCGAGACAAGCCGTTCGAGAGTCTTTGGTTCTACTGAAAAATAACCACAACCTTTTACCATTATCACCCAAACAAACTGTACTTGTTGCTGGTGATGCTGCCGATAATATCGGCAAGCAATCTGGTGGTTGGTCAATTACTTGGCAGGGCACCAATAACACTAATGCTGATTTTCCTGGTGGTAGCTCAATCTATGATGGGATAAAAGCTCAAGTAGAAAATGCTGGCGGAAAAACCATTCTTAATGTTTCTGGAGATTATGCGGTTAAACCTGATGCGGCAATCGTTGTTTTTGGTGAAGAGCCCTATGCTGAAGGCAACGGTGATATTGATAACTTAGAGTATCAACGTGGTAATAAACGTGATTTAGCCTTATTGAAAAAGTTGAAAGCGCAAGGTGTTCCAGTTGTCGCGGTGTTTATCAGTGGCAGACCTATGTGGGTTAACGCTGAGTTAAATGCGTCAGATGCTTTTGTCGCCGCTTGGCTCCCAGGTAGTGAGGGAGAGGCTGTTGCTGATGTTATTTTTGCTGATGCTGATAATGAACTGCAATTTGATATGACCGGCAAGCTGTCTTTTTCATGGCCAAGTAGTCCAACACAAACGGTAGTCAATCGCTTTGATGATGATTACCAGCCGCTATTTCCTTATGGTTTTGGTTTAAGTTACGGCGATGAGACAGAGCTTGAAAACCTAAGTGAAGTTGCTGAAGTTAGCAGTGATGAGCCACAAGCCATCGCTATTTTTACTCGCTCAGTACAAGCACCTTGGGTGATGTCGATAGGCAGTGATAATGAACAGATATCAGTTGCCAGCAGCGTGTTACAAGGCGAAACGGTCTATTTGCGTACTGTCGATAAAGTGGTGCAAGAAGATGCAAGACGTATAGAGTTTAATGGCAAAGGTGCTGGTTTTGTTCGATTTACGAGTAACTTCCCAAGAGATCTAAGGGCCGCAATTGATTCAAACTCGGCGCTGTCTTTTGCGGTGAAACTTGATAGTGAGCTTAGTGATGAAGTTTATGTCTCTATGGGTTGTGATATTCAATGTGGTAAGCCGTTAAATGTCAGCTCTTTACTCGCCGAACTGCCAAAGAACAGTTGGCAAACCGTCAGTATTGATTTGAAGTGCTTTAGCGACACTGGAGTCGACTTTTCGAGGGTCAATTCACCATTCTCACTGTCAACACCGGGGAAATTAACGCTGAGTATTGCTGATGTCGCCTTGCTGCCGCGAGTTGATAATCAACAAGCAAGTATTGACTGTCAGTGATTTGAGAAAGATAAGCCATTTTCTTATGTAGAGGGTGGCTGCTGTCTACATTTTTAAATATTGAGATGATTAACTTTGCAATTATTGTCAACTAACAAAGGCTGTGGCCCGCTCAGCACTCTGCCAGCCAATTCGTGTGCCATGGCGGTTTTTTTACTGCTATTAGCAGGGTGTCACTCGCAGGCTAAATTAGATGAAAAAGGTTGGCAGCTTATATGGAATGACGAGTTTGAAGGGACTTCCATTGATTTAAGTAAATGGAGCCATGAAGTTAATTGCTATGGTGGTGGAAACTCTGAAGCACAGTGCTATACCGCGAATGTCAGTAATAGTTATGTGGCAGATGGTTCGTTGCACATTATTGCGATAAATGAGCCGTACAGTGGACCGGCTGATAAAGATGATCATCCAAATTATTATGCTGACGATAAATCCGTGACTAAAGACTACACCTCTGCCAGGTTACGTACGCTCGGTAAAGGAGATTGGCGCTATGGTCGCTTTGAAGTTAGAGCTAAGTTTCCAAAAGGACAGGGAACTTGGGGAGCTGCTTGGATGTTGCCAACCGACTGGGTTTATGGCGAATGGGCCAGCTCTGGTGAGATTGATATCATCGAAGCGGTAAATCTTGGTACTGTTTCTGATGAATATCCCGCTAGCCAAAAACAGGCCGAAGCAAAGCTGCTCGAAACCAGAATTTACGGCACGTTGCATTACGGTAAAGAATGGCCTGAGAATGTTTATTCTGGCCAGTCTTACCGTTTAGCTGCTAATGAAAATCCAGCCGACGGATTTCATGTTTATGCTATTGAATGGGAGCAAGGTGAGATCCGTTGGTACATGGATGGTAAGCACTACGCTACACAAACAGCCAAGGGCTGGTATAGCGAATCGGCAGTTGGAGTGCTGGCTGAAAGTGATGCACCGTTTAATCAGCGTTTTCACTTTATTGTCAATCTAGCCGTTGGTGGCGATTGGGCGGGTAAGGTTAATGAGAAGGGGATCGATGCGTCTGTTTTTCCACAAACTCTCGAAATTGACTATGTACGTGTCTATCGCTGTTCAAAAAACGTTGCAACCGGCCAAGGCTGCGCTAACGTTCAAGCAGATGCCGTGATGGTAAAGGGGAAGCTTGATGAGCGTTAATTTAGAACGAGTGTGAAGATACGCGATAAGCACAGTTTGGCTTGAATACGATTGCAACATAGCACTAACACTTTTTTTGTATCAGCGAGTGGCTTAGTATCTTCTAGACCTAAAGTGCGTAATTGGTTATTAATTTTTGCTTAAAGTCAGTGGCATAATAGTCGGCTAGGCATTTTGCATATATATAGAGAGAGTACTTTGAGGCAGATTGAGACAAAAACATCGGCATTTAACCAGAACAATATTGGCTTCGAGCCTGACTGGTTAGCTGCAATCGTTGATATTGCCGTTGCCGCAGGAGATGCGATTATGACGGTTTATGCCACTGATGATTTTGAGGTTGATGTTAAAACTGATGATAGTCCTGTTACCGCCGCAGATCTTGCTAGCCACAACGTGATAGTGGCAGCGCTTAGTGAATTAACACCCAATATTGCAGTGATGTCTGAAGAGTCAACGACATTAGCATGGGAAGAGAGAAAGCTTTGGCAATCTTACTGGTTAATCGATCCGCTTGATGGCACTAAAGAGTTTATCAAGCGCAATGGTGAGTTTACCGTCAATATCGCTTTCATTCACCATGGTCGAGCGGTTGCTGGTGTGGTTTACGCACCTGTTTTAGATAAATGCTATTTTGGCAGCCATACTGCTGGTGCTTGGTTGAAACATGCTGGCGTTGAGCAGTCTTTGGTTAAAAAACCTGTCGGAAATAAATCGGTACCTAGGGTTGTCGGTAGTCGCTCTCATATTAGCCCTGGTTTACAGAGCTATCTAGAGACACTTGGCGAACATGAAATGAAAAGTGTTGGTAGTTCACTTAAGTTCTGTTTGTTGGCCGAAGGTGAGGCAGATATATATCCAAGACTTGGACTCACCAGTGAATGGGATACAGCGGCAGCGCAGGCTGTGTTGGAAAGTGCAGGTGGAAAAGTGCTGCAATATGGCAGCGATAGGGCACTTGATTACAATCAAAAGTCAGATATTTTGAATCCATATTTTATTGCTTACGCACCTCATTGGCGTGAGTAAGAAGGTTTAATTGGTATCTTGTATAAGCTTGGTGCCCTAATAATATAACTAGAGAAATGATCAGTATGATTATGGGAGAGGCTTAAATGTTACGAATTGGCATCGATCTTGGTGGAACAAAAATAGAGTTAGTTGCATTAAGTAGCGAAGGTGAAGAGCTTTTTCGTAAACGTGTACCGACTCCTCGGGAATATGTGGCGACATTAGATGCAATAGAATCGTTAGTCAATGAAGCTGAGTCTTTGCTTGATGACAAAGGTACTGTTGGCGTTGGGATCCCCGGTGTTGTCTCTCCGTACTCTGGTCTAGTTAAGAATGCCAATTCAACTTGGATTAATGGTCATCCTCTGGATATTGATTTGGGTAAACGACTTAACCGAGAGGTAAGAGTCGCCAATGATGCTAACTGTTTTGCTGTATCTGAAGCGGTCGACGGCGCTGCTGCAGGCAAAGGGGTAGTGTTTGGGGTGATTATTGGCACTGGCTGCGGTGCCGGCCTTGCGATAAACGGCAAAGTGCATGGCGGCGGAAACGGTATTGGTGGAGAGTGGGGACATAACCCTCTGCCTTGGATGACGGCTGATGAGTTCAATTCAACTAAATGTTTTTGTGGTAATCAAGACTGTATTGAGACCTTTATCTCAGGTACAGGCTTTGTGCGCGATTACAAGCAAGCAGGTGGTGATGCGCCAAGTGGTATTGAGATTGCTCAGCGAATGGAGAAGGGTGAACAGCTCGCTACAGAGGCGTTTGAGCGATATATCGACAGACTCGCTCGTTCATTGGCTCATGTGATCAATATTCTTGATCCTGATGTCATTGTCTTGGGTGGTGGAGTGTCAAATATTGAAGCTATCTATCCGCTGCTTCCAAACATCTTGCCAAAGTATGTGCTTGGCGGAGAATGCCGCACACCTGTGGTGCAAAATATCTACGGCGGCTCATCGGGAGTGCGCGGGGCTGCTTGGTTGTGGAGTAAAAACGAAGCTTAATTACTGTATATAGGCATCAGTCGCTGAATAATCCTCGAGCCATATGATGACTCTCATTGTATGGCTTTTTGTTTATCTGTTTATCCAAGCGTACTTTCTGCGATATTACTATCTGAAATCCATGCTAAACTTGCATTTCTTGCATCCTTCTCTGAGTTTTATTACATGTTTTGGCTAAAGAAGATCGTTTCTCAACTATTTATGCCTGTTCCTCTGCTGATCATTCTTATCGCAGTGACCTATCTTGTGATTCGCAATCGAAAGCTGGCTAAAAGCTTTTTGTTGATTGCAGCAGGTATGATCCTTGTACTGAGTAGCAGTATGGGCAGCAATGCACTGTTAGCGCCATTAGAGAACCAGTACTCTGTTAACAATGAGCCGTTGGGAAGCGGCTGTTTAGTGATGGTATTAGGCAGTGGCCATGATGAAGTTGAAAACCAACCCGCAGTGCAACAGTTATCCAATACGGCATTAGCCAGATTGAGTGAAGGAATAAGACAGCTGTCATTAGGTCAAGACTGTCAGTTAGTCGTTAGTGGTTGGAGCGGTGGAATAAATACTCGCGCTCATGCTGACGTGATGTTTGATGCTGCAGTTGAACTCGGCGTTAGTCCAAGCGCTATTATTAAATTCCCACTGGCAAAAGATACCATTGAAGAAGCGCAATTTATGCAATGGGAAGTTGCAGATGCGCCCTTTAGGTTGGTGACATCAGCGAGCCATATGCCGCGTTCAATGGCAATTTTTGAAAATGCAGGGTTAAATGCCACTGCCGCGCCAACAGATTTTGCCCAAAGAAAAACCTATTGGTGGTATTTTGATGCGCGGAGTTTATTATCGTCACAACGTGCAATCCATGAATATTTGGGCTTACTCTGGTTCAAATTCAAGCATGAAAATTAACTCATTCTGACTGTCAAAGGAGCAAATTTTTTCCGTCATCAATACAGTTTATAAGTTAAATAGCTGATTAATCATTTTTGAATCAACCAATAGTAGAATGTATTTTGCAACTATCGAATTCACAAACATTGCTCATCAAATCCCCTAACAAACGTAATGGAATTACTCTAACTTTCATCGGTATCATTGGCGTTGTTATTGGGATTGGGCTTTTCCTCGCCGGCAGCCATCTATTTGCTCCTGGCATCGTATGTTTCGCGTTTGGTGCTATCGCTGCAGTGCTGGGCATTTCTAAGCTGGTAGAGCCAGAGGTTACATTGAGTATTGACCCTCTCGGAATACGCTATTTTCATCGACGCGGCGAGGTGCAAATAGGCTGGCAAAATATTCAGCGCCTTGATCAACCGCGAGTCACTCAAGGGCTTGAAACCATCACTTTGCCTTATATTGGTATTAAGTTAAAAGCAGTGGGACCAGTATTAGATTGCATTTCATTAAGATTAGCCTCCGGTTTGCTGACTGAGCAAAGGCCGCTGCTGATAACGGTATCGGCTCAAGATGAAGACCTATCGACGTTAGAAAATCAAATGAGTGCAGAGTTCACTCCATTTATTGAAGATAACAATCGATATAAAGGCGTGCTAGCGATGTTTGGCCATAGATGCCGAATATTGGGCAACCATTTAGGTTTTCACCTTTATATTGCCACTGATGCGTTAGATAGACCTGCTGAAGAGTTTATTAGACTACTTAGAAGTTATCAGCATCAAGCAATGTTGGAGAGTGATGAATAAGATTTGCAGAGCTAAGCTTATAAAATGATAAACTTTATAAGCTTAGCCATGATAATCAAGTATTAATTTTTACAAGGTACTAGCCGTTAGCTGTGCATCTTCAATTTGTTCTGTGTTAGCGGCTTCGAGTTTTTCCTTCGAAGATGCTGGTAGAAAGGCAATCTCGTCACGGACACGCATTCCAATAAATTGACCGCCTTCAAAAATTTCCATTGATTGACAGGTGACTTCGCCGTCAACAATACCGGTACTGGTTATATTGAGTTTATTGCAATGCAATTTTCCGCGGAAAGTGCCTGAAACTCTTAGTTCTTGGCAATTCAACACGCCGTCAATAAGACCATCCTGCTCAATAGTTATGTTGTTTGTTGATTGGATGTCGCCATAAAGCTCACCGGAGACTAAAGCCTCTGCTGTGAATTCGCTTTCACCTGTTAGCTTGGTTCCTTGGGCAATAAAAGTGAGCCCACCGCTTTTCTTTCTTTTAAACATAAATGCGTCGCTATTAGTCAAGGTAGCTTGATGTTACCTTGAAAAAAAGCAATTAAAAACCACTTATATTTGGCGCCTGATGTCATTATTTTGGCTATCAAGCGATTAAGCAAAGGCTGGCTTTAGGCTTAAATAAAGTAGCTTATTGATAGTAAAAAATTTTAACACGAAAAATACGATGATTAATCACTGCTTTATCAGTATTGCGTCGGACGGGCAGGGAGCAACGCAAGCGCCACAACCTGTGCACGCTTCGGTATCAATGACAGGCTGAGGCGCTTTGCCAACCGCCATGGTAAAGCTAATTGCCATTGCATCGCAGGCATCCTTGCAGCTTTGGCACCATATACCTTGATACGCCATGCAGGTATTTTGAATTGAGGCAGCAATAGCCCAAGGAGCTTCATCAGTTTGGGTAAATAAAGGTTCAGGACATGCTTCTACACACTTTTTACAAAAGGTGCATTCATCAATGTTAAAGTCGACCTCAGGAAAACCACCATCGCCTTTAATGATAATGTGAGTTTCACATGCCGAAATACACTTATCACAACGGGTGCATTCATCGGTAAACGCGATATCATTTTTTACCCAAGGCAGGTGAACAGCATCATTTTTCTTACGGCTAAATAAACGGCGTCGACTTTGATTGATGCTGCTCATGACTTTTACTCTTGGTTAAAACGGTAGTGGACTAACAATGATAAACAGGCTACGTCTTTTAGTTACTGTAGCCATTAGGGTTACTGGACTGCCAGTGCCAGCTACTTTGCGCCATATCATCGATAGTGTGAGTCGCTTGCCAATTAAGCTCTGTTTGCGCTTTATCTGGATTCGCATAACACGCTGCAATATCGCCAGCTCGTCTTGCAACAAGTTGATATTTTATTTCTGTACCGCTGGCTTTCTCAAACGCAGCAACCATTTCTAGCACGCTGTAACCTTGGCCGGTGCCTAGGTTATAAGTCACCAATCCTGGTTTTGTGCGCAATTTATCAAGTGCTCGAAGGTGCCCAACAGCTAGGTCAACGACGTGGATATAATCACGTACACCGGTTCCATCAACTGTATCGTAATCATTACCAAATACGCTTAACTGCTCACGTTTACCCACAGCGACTTGGGTAATGAAGGGCATTAAGTTATTAGGAATATCGTTAGGATCTTCACCAATCAAACCGCTGTGGTGCGCGCCTACCGGGTTGAAGTATCTTAGGCGGGCAATGTTCCAGCTCGGATCGGAATGGTGCAGATCTGCAAGTACATGCTCAACCATTAACTTTGACTGGCCATAGGGGTTGGTTGCACCGGTTGGAAAGTCTTCAGTAATAGGTAAAGAAGCTGGATCACCGTATACGGTTGCCGATGAACTGAAAACGATATTTTTTACGTTAAACTCGGCCATTACCTGACATAGCACAATGGTACCAGTGACATTATTTTCGTAATAACGCAGCGGTTGTTCAACCGATTCACCCACTGCTTTAAGGCCCGCAAAATGGATGACAGATTCAATATCATGATCTGTGAATAGCTTTTGCAAAAAAGGTTTATTGAGAATGTCACCTTGATAGAAAGTGACGGATTTGCCTGTGATCTGCTCAACGCGCTCAAGCGCTGTTACGCTAGAGTTACTGAGGTTATCGAGAATAACCACATCGCTGCCGCTATTAAGCAGTTCGACTACAGTATGAGTGCCGATATAACCTGCACCGCCAGTTACCAAAATTGTCATCTTTAAATCTTTCCTTGCAATCTAATATTCTTTATCTGTTTAAGTACTACCCGCTTAAGTACTACCTGTTTAAGTACTACCTGTTTAAGTACTAAAGGCTTTTAGCGATAGACTTAATGTATTCTGCAAACTCTGGGCCTATATCCTTGTGGCGCAAAGCGTGCTCTACATTGGCTTGCATATAGCCGAGTTTATTACCGCAATCATGACTCTTACCTTGCATGTAATAAGCGTTAACGGTCTGATTTTCCATCAGCATTGCAATAGCATCGGTTAACTGGATCTCATCGCCCGCGCCGGCTGGTGTTTTAGCAAGGTAAGACCAAATATCAGCTGGAAGCACGTATCGGCCTACAACACCTAGGTTTGATGGAGCTTCATCAACTGGTGGTTTTTCAACTAGTTGACTTAAAGGTAATGATTCTCCTGGCTGCAGCTCTTCACCATTGATGTCTGCAATACCGTACTGATCAACTTGATCGTGAGGCACACCCTCGACCATAATTTGACCCACTTCGGTTTCATCAAACAGCTTTACCATCTGTGCCAAGTTATCTTTGGCTAAGTTACTGCTAGCATCATCGACAATCACATCCGGTAGCAGCACTGCAAATGGCGCGTTACCTACAATAGTCCTAGCACACAAAATCGCATGACCTAGGCCTTTTGCTTGGGCTTGACGCACACTAATGATGGTGACGTCAGCAGGGCAAATACTTTGCACTTCTGCAAGAAGTTGACGTTTTACACGACGCTCTAGATGAGCTTCTAACTCAAAGCTGGTATCGAAGTGGTTTTCGACTGAGTTTTTACTGGCGTGAGTGACTAAAACAATCTCTTTAATACCCGCTGCAATTGCTTCTTTGACAACATATTGGATAAGGGGTTTATCCATCACTGGCAGCATCTCTTTAGGCATTGCTTTTGTCGCTGGTAGCATCCGTGTACCTAGACCTGCAACTGGGATTACTGCTTTTTTAATCTTATGTTGTTTCATCGTATTCCTACTGTTCCTATCAATGGATTAGCGCTCTAGCACTATTCTATACTGAATTTTTATCAGGTGTGCTTTGAATTTGGCAAAGCGGCTTGATTATTACTAATTTTGTTGCTTATCCGCTCGGTTTTTATTCGAAATTGTAGTAACCAACCCTGTCGATATGCTTCTATTTGGATGAAAGCGTCAGGTGTTGTTTAACTCAAAAGGTGAGCTTTTATAGCTTTTCTAGGCGAATGCGGGCTAAATTCTTCAGTATTATCACTTCCTGTAAATTATCGCTTACAACAAATTCACTGTTAATAAAAGCTTTTTTAGCGCTAAGCTATACGTATGTAAACATTAGATTACACAAGGCTGTGCTGAGGCATCAAAGTTTAAACTGTGATCTGGTTAACAAAATATCAACTTTGGTTAACTATGTAGTCAGGAATCGTTACCAGTGTTTTTACTAATATGAGCAAAGCGACTAACTATACGGCTCGTTTGCCTGATGCAAACGGCTTTATACAATACCCACAGAATGAACATGATATTTGGCAAGAGCTCTATTCGAGACAACTTGTCAATTTGCCTGGCCGGGCATGCCAAGCTTATATGGATGGACTAGACAGGCTTGCGCTGCCAAGCGACAGGATCCCGCAATTAAATGAGATTGATGCGGTGCTTCAACAGACTACGGGTTGGAAAACCGCAGCAGTGCCAGCGTTGATCTCATTTGGTAAGTTTTTTGAGTTGTTGGCAAACAAATCATTTCCGGTCGCGACATTTATCCGCAGCCGTGAAGAGCTTGATTACTTGCAAGAGCCAGATATATTCCACGAAGTTTTTGGTCACTGTCCACTACTGACCAATCCATCGTTTGCTCACTTTTCCCATTTGTATGGCAAATTGGGGCTTGCTGCCAGTAAACAGGACCGTGTGTTTTTAGCGCGACTATATTGGTTTACCGTCGAGTTTGGCGTGATTCGCGGTACTGATGATTTGAGTATCTATGGCGGTGGCATTTTAAGCTCGCCAGGGGAAACTGATTTCGTAATGGGCGATGAGCCTGAAATCAGACCTTTTGATCTGGTGGATGTGATGCGTACCCCTTATCGTATCGATATTATGCAGCCTATCTACTATGCCATTAATAATATCTGCGAACTCGATAAAATCGCAGATATGGATATTATGGGCGCGGTTAATAAAGCTAAACAACTTGGTTTATTCGAGGCAACTTACCCTGCTAAAGTGAGTTAATAACGATTAGAAAAGCGGTAGGGTGGAGCAGATACCAATTAAGATTAAAGCCTACTGCTAGCTTGATGATAAAAATAACAGAATGAAAGGAAACAAAATGACTGAATTAGCACAAATGAAATGTGAGGCCTGCCAAGCTGACGCACCTAAAGTAAGCGATGCAGAACTGGGCGAACTTGTACGTATGATCCCAGACTGGACGGTAGAAGTGCGTGACGGCATCATGCAGTTAGAGCGCGTGTATAAATTTAAGAACTTTAAATTGGCCATGGCATTTACGAATAAGCTTGCCGAATTAGCTGAAGCTGATTTTCATCACCCTGGCATTTTGACTGAATGGGGTAAAGTTACAGTGACTTGGTGGTCCCATTCTATAAAGGGCTTGCATAAGAATGATTTCATTATGGCCGCTAAAACAGATACCTTGCTAGATTAATTGACTCGCGTGCTGGGTTGCTGGCACGCGTTTATTTTCTTTATGTTACAAATCTGCTGTAAACAAGTCTTGCCACAACTGCGATAACCTTCTAACGTATAGGCGAATTATGCTTATCGACTTCTTGGTCTATTGGATAGATTTGATTTTTTGTTAAAAATTCAGACTCTAGCTTAGAGATCGATAGCCATTTGCTTAGTTTCAATTTTATTAACTATTTGATGACTAAAGGTCACTTTTCGACTGCGCAGTAGTTGATGATTGCCTGTTCTTCACGCTTCAGGTTTGAAAGCAAAAGTAATCGAATATTTAATGCAATTGGTTTTATCCCAATAACGAATATCTACAAAAGGGAACTGCAATAGTATGCGCTTGGAAGTCAGCTGTTTAGACCGAGTCGGTCTAGCTAAAGATATATTATTGATAATGGAAGATTATGGGATCAACTTGTTCGCCATCGATGCGAGTAACCAAGGTTTTCTGTATCTGCAATTCGCTGAAGTCAGCTTTGATACTCTCAGTGAATTACTTCCACTTATTCGCAAAGTTGAGGGGGTTCACGATGTACGCACAGTGTCATTTATGCCCTCTGAGCAGGAACATTACGCACTTAAAACCCTGCTAAAGACCCTGCCAGATTCGGTTTTTTCACTCGATATTAAAGGACGGATTCGTATCGTTAATGAATCTGCTATGCATATTATTGGCATGGCAGAACATGAGATTTTAGATGAGTCAATTGGTCACTGGGTACAAGGTTTCAACTTTAGCCGCTGGCTTGGTGAACCAACAGTGCTTGCGCAAGCAACACGAGTCAATATCGGCGAGAATGAGTATTTGGCTGAGATGCTACCGATTTATTTACCCGATGGTAGTCAGAATCAGATCCTCGCTGGTGCGGTGGTATCTCTGAAATCTCCAGCACGGTTAGGTAAACAATTTAATGCGCTGCAAAACCAAACGACAGGTTTTGAAAATGTTTTAGCCACCAGTGACAAGATGAAAGAGGTATTAGTGCAAGCGCGCAGAATGGCTCAGCTTGACGCACCGCTATTGATCACTGGGGAAACGGGTACCGGTAAAGAATTGATGTCTCGTGCTTGCCATGACGCCAGTATGCGCCGAGACCAACCGTTTATTGCCATCAACTGCGCGGCGATGCCTGATAGCGCGGCCGAAGAAGAGCTATTTGGTTTCGTCAGTAATGGTAGCGTGGTTAAGCGAGGCTTTTTTGAAGAGGCGAAAGGCGGCACCGTCTTTTTAGATGAAATCGCAGAGATGTCGAGATCTGCTCAAGTTAAACTATTACGCTTTTTGCAAGATGGCACATTCAGACGTGTTGGTGGCGATGAAGAGGTGCGTAGCGATGTACGTATTATCTGCTCAACACAGAAGAACCTTGCTGAACTATGCCAAAGCGGCGAGTTTAGAGAAGATCTTTACTATCGAATTCATGTATTGAGCTTCCATGTTCCTTCACTCCGTGAACGAAAAGTGGATGTGATCCCGCTAACAGAAATGTTCCTAGAACATTACAGTCAGCAATTATCGATTCCAATTCGCAGAATCTCAGGCGAGTGCCGTGAACATTTGCTCGGTTACGCATGGCCTGGAAATGTGCGTCAGCTAAAGAATGCCATATTTAGAGCGGTATCGATGTGGGACGGTAGTGCAGAGTTAACTGTAGAGCAGCTTAAGTTGCCATCTTACGCAGAAGGTTTTGGCTATTTTGATCATCAGTTCGAAGGTAGTCTTGAACAGGCAATGAAGCAATTTGAGGCCAGTTTATTGCGCCGCTTGTATCCGGCCTATCCGAGTACTCGACAGTTGGCCAAAAAGTTAGGCGTGTCTCATACCGCTATCGCTAACAAGTTACGCGAGTACAAAATTAGTAAGCACAAAGCCTTGTAACCACTGATTGCCAATGCTTGCCTATTTACCTAGCGATAAAAGCCAAATAAGTCCAATTACAGCCTATCCAAGATAGGCTGTAATTATATGTTTACAATATGAAGCGTACAACCATTAAATGTGATTTAACTCACGCTATTCCCCTGTTGCGCTAGTTAAGTCATTCTATGGGCAGATTAAGGCGAGAGTGCGACTAAACAGCTCAGAAATAGACGTTGAGTTAGTCAGCTAGCCACATTTTATTAGGAGTAAGTATGAAACTAGCGAGTTATGATAATGGACGCCGTGACGGCCAATTAATGTTAGTGAGCCGCGATCTAACTAAAGCGGTTGCGGTACCTGCTATTGCTCATACTATGCAGCAATTACTGGATGCATGGGATCTACTTAACCCGCAATTGGTTGAGCTATATGATGCATTAAACCAAGGTTTGATGGATAACGCCGTAGAGTTTGACGAGGCTAAATGCCTTTCACCACTGCCTCGTGCATATCAGTGGGCCGATGGTAGTGCCTATGTCAATCATGTTGAGTTAGTACGTAAAGCACGCGGTGCTGAGATGCCAGCAACTTTCTGGACCGACCCTTTAGTGTATCAAGGTGGTTCTGATTGTTTTATCGCGCCGAAAGCGGATATCCCTTTAGCAAGTGAAGAGTGGGGTATCGATTTCGAATCAGAAATCGCAGTTATCACTGATGATGTGCCAATGGGCGTGACCACTGAAAATGCCGATAAACACATCAAACTACTTATGCTGGTTAATGATGTGTCATTGAGAAACTTAATTCCTGGTGAGCTAGCTAAAGGTTTCGGGTTTTTCCAAGCTAAACCATCAAGTAGTTTTTCTCCTGTCGCTGTGACGCCAGATGAACTTAATGATAAGTGGCAAGATAGCAAAGTACATCTACCTCTAATCACTCACCTAAATAATGCACTTTTTGGCCAGCCAAATGCAGGTGTGGACATGACGTTTAACTTTAGCCAACTGGTTTCTCATGTTGCTAAAACTCGTCCATTAGGAGCTGGTGCGATTATTGGTTCGGGCACTATTTCAAACTATGACCGTAGTGCAGGCTCAAGCTGCTTAGCTGAAACTCGTATGCTTGAAACCATTGCTGATGGCAAGCCAACAACACCATTTATGGGTTTTGGTGACAGGGTTCGTATCGAGATGCTCGATGAGAATAACCAGTCAATATTTGGCACCATTGATCAGCAGGTTGTCGAATATAAAGCTTAAGTTGCAGTAGAGCTTTAAATTAAATAGACAAGAGAGTTAATTCGTTGTGGATTAACTCTTTTTTGTTTAAGCATTATGGAGAGAGCAAATAAGATGAAACTGTATGGATACTGGCGCTCAAGCGCAGCTTATCGTGTACGAATAGCGCTTAATCATAAAGGGTTAACCGCAGAGCAGATCTCGGTGCATTTAGTTAAAAATGGTGGAGAGCAGCATCAATCGTCGTACACAGCACTAAATGCACAGGAATTGGTACCGACCTTAGTGATTAGCAGTGATAATGGTCAAGAACGTGCACTAACCCAGTCTTTAGCCATTATTGAGTATCTTGATGAGGTTTATAAAGAGAATTCGTTACTGCCTGACAATGCATACGACAAAGCAATTGTAAGAGCAATGTCGCTAACTGTTGCATGCGAAGTACACCCATTAAATAACCTAAAAGTGTTGCAGTATTTGGCATCCGAACTAGACATAACTGATAGCGCTAAAACACAGTGGTATCACAACTGGGTGAATCAAGGTTTTACGGCATTAGAGCATCAATTAGCACAATACAGCGGTAATTTTTGTTTCGGTGATAGCATCACTTTGGCCGATCTATGCTTGGTGCCACAGGTATACAATGCTGAGCGGTTTAAAGTGGATATGACGCCATTTCCGAATATTGCTCGGGTTAATGCGCATTGTTTAACGCAGCAAGTGTTTATCGATGCTATTCCTGAGAATCAACACGACGCAAGCTAAATTTGCACTATTGTTGCCGTTAGGTGCTTGGCCCACCTTAGCGATTATCCATTAGGAAATCGACAAACGCTCGATCGGCTTTGCTGATAGGGCGTTGTTTTTTCCAAGCGATATGTAAGTCTAAATAGACGGGAGGGTTGAAAGGTTTTGCTAGGATATCGTCATCTTGCTCAATCACCATCTTTAACACACTGGTGATCCCATATTCTTGGGCTACAACCTGTTTGATAAGATTAATCAGATTGGTTTCAAATGCGATGCTGGCGTTAAGGCCCAATATCTTAGCTTGTTCAAGCATCCATTCTCGATGAAAGTAACCTTGCTTAAACAGCACGAGATCATGTTGGAAAAACTGTTCCAGTGGCACTGATGGTTGAGTCGCTAAAGGGTGATGTTTACCGACAGCAACCACCATCTGCTCTTGTAATAGCAGGTGGCTCTCAAAGTTATCATCTAAATCGTTCGCCGTGATAATGGCAATATCCACATCTTCACGACGTAACATTTTTAATGTATCGCGGGTGCCACCTTCAAACAGAGACAATTTAAGATCAGGGTGCTGATGCCTAAACGCCATTAAACGACTCGGTAAATAGAAAGAGCCGAGCATTCCTGGTACCGCCACTCTAACTTCCCCTTTAGTTAAGTTAGCCATCGATTTAATGTGGGCTTCGGCTTGTGCCATATTTTTGATGATGAGCTTTGCGTGTTGATGCAGCGCTCGACCCTCTGCAGTGAGTGAGAGCGCCTTACTGCGCTTATGCGCGCCTCTATCGACTAAGGTAACCCCAAGGGAGTCTTCTAGTCTTTTAATGCTCTGACTTAGTGCTGGTTGCGCTATATTCAATTGCTGCGCAGCTTTTGTAAAACCTCCAAAAGTGATTAGCGCATCTAGGTGTTTTAACTGTTTTATATCCATTGCGAATCCACTTTTAAATTTAAGGGCAATCACTGTCCCTTGCAGAGTTTCATATTAGCGGATCGGGCTTAGAAACTTCCATAACAAAAATCAATAAATGTGGTAGTTTTTAATTATTATCGTTATATATATCCAATTGCTATGCTATCAGCACTAAGACGATTTTATAACGAGTCACCATTATGAGCGGCACTGTAGAGCAGGTAAATAGCAGTCGAGAGTTGAAGCTGATTGGCGGGTTATCAATTGCTTCAATTGTTATTTTTATCAACCTATATCTAGTGCAGGGCATGTTGCCCTTGATTGCCGGCACATTCTCAGTCTCTAAATCCCACGCAACGTTACTACTATCGGTGACAAGTTTCACCATGGCGTTTTCGTTATTATTGTTTGCCGTAATGTCAGACAGAGTAGGCCGTAAACGACCTATTCTCATCAGTCTTTATCTTCTGGTGATAGTAGACCTCGTGGCTATCTTTATTGCTGACTTTAGCCAGTTAGTCGCTTTGAGGATGGTTCAGGGGGCACTGCTAGCTTCAGTCCCTGCTATGGCGATGGCTTATTTCAAAGACGAGTTAGGTGGACATGTACTGCTAAAGGCGGGGGCTATCTATATTGCGGCTAACAGTATTGGTGGTATTGCAGGTAGGTTACTCGGTGGGGTGATGTCAGAGTATTTGCAATGGCAGCAAGCGATGATGTTGTTAGCTTTCATATCATTAATGGGAACTTTGCTCGCGACTCGTTTATTGCCAGATAGTCAGTTTACCAAAACTAAGTTGATACTGAACAAAGAGGCAATACACTCAGATTTACAGGGGTTCTACAACCATTTAGCGAACCCTAAGTTGAGATTGATTTACTTGATTGGCGGTAGTGCATTTATGGTGATGGTCAATCAATTTAGCTATATTCAATTGCATTTAATGGATACACCGTTTATGCAGGGGCCTTTTGAGGTGACTTTAATTTTCCTCTGTTATTTAAGTGGCACTTATGCATCATATCGCAGTGCAAAATGGATAAAGAATAGTGGCGTTAAGCGGGTGTATACGTTGTCTGTATTCGCATTAATGTTAGGCACTTTGTTTACACTGTTTGATACTGTAGCCACCATCTATATTGGATTTTTAATCTCTTCGTTTGGCTTTTTTCTTATCCACAGTAGCTGTAATGCTTGGGTCGCCTTTATTGCTAAGCAACATCGTGCCAAAGCAACAGCCCTCTATTTGTGTAGTTATTACCTTGGTGCGGCTATTGGAGGGCCATATTTGCTACCGTTTTGGCAGCAATGGGGCTGGCAAGGCGTGGTGCTGGGATCGTTGTTATGTCTGTCAGTGCTGGCTGCGCTGGTTAATAAATTACTTTCGCCAACCGAGGCAAAAAGTCCCTTGTCATTCATCGTTTAATGCTAAGGTTTTATTGTTGCGCCGTCTGGTTGCGGCCATATCTGCGCTTTGTAATGGCCATGAAAAAACACTGCTGCGGCGAGGAATGTCACCAAAGCACCTCCGAGTAAACTCCACTTAACATCAATCATACTTAATACGCTGCCAAGGCCCGCTGCAAAGAGGTTGCCCAAACAGAAAACAGTGACCAGCATGCCCATTAGCTGACCTTGGGCATTGTTTTGGTATGAGTTGGACAAATAGACGGGTAAAAAACCATTGTAAATAGCGATACCTGCGCCCATTAGCGCAAATGAGATTAAGTAAAGTTGATTGTCAATAAAAGGCAGTGACACAAGGGCTGAACCAAATACAATCACGCCGACTAAACCTGCGTTTGCATGTGACATCGTTCGTTGGATTATTGGATTTACCCATATACTAGTAAAGATCATACAAGCGGTTAAAAATACCGTTGCCCAGCTGATATCAACCGGTGTGTAGTTAAATTGTCTCACTAAATGCAAAGGGTAATATTCGTAATAGAGATTCACCCCAGTGGTTAGCAGTAAGTACAACATAAAGAATCGTCGTAGATCCACTTGTCGCAATAGTACCATGCTAGATGAATGGCTGGCAGCCTTTATCGTTTTGTTTAAACTTGCAGGCATCATAAAGTGGCTGAGTCCGGCACATACAAAACAAGCCAAAGCAGCCACAATAAACACAGTTTCAATACCTGAGTATATTAAGTACCCGCCTAAAAGAGGACCGAGAAGATAACCACCATAGCCCATAGCACTGATAAGTGAAAAACTGCGCGCTTTGTCGATGACCGGGTGCAGATCTGCTGCGATTGCGCGGGCAATCGAAATGTTCCCTTCACACACTCCAGTGAGTAGTCTTGCGATACAGAACAGCGCAAAGTTACCAGATAGTGCAGCAAATGCTGTTGCGCTATAACCAAGCCCACTTCCTACTAAAGTAAGAGTTAAGAGCCTGCGTCTACCGTAACTGTCTGACAATGCGCCAATAAAAGAGCTGCCAATAATAATACCTAACGGGTAAACGCCCAAAACTATGCCTAGTAATAACTCTTTTGGCAGCCCCATGAACTGGCTCAATGCACTGTCACCTTGTTCAAATAGCGGCGCTAGAATCGGGTAGGGCAGAGCAATACCAGCAACACTGATTAGGGTCACAACCAAGGTGATCATCAGTATTCTTTTGGCTTCGGTTTGTGGCACGGCGATAGGCATCTAATTTATCTACAGTTGGTTAACATAGCAGTGAATATCGCATGTTCAACTAGTTAAGTAAACTGAAATGTTTACTTAATGATGTGGAGTGACTGCTCGCGGAACGTGGATTATTTATTAGGGTTTATTTGCTGCATCACCATATCGCTGGGAAGCAATTCTAAATGGCCATGCT
The DNA here is from genome assembly GCF_041468565.1 of Shewanella sp. 10N.286.54.B9. Classification (NCBI taxonomy): domain Bacteria; kingdom Pseudomonadati; phylum Pseudomonadota; class Gammaproteobacteria; order Alteromonadales; family Shewanellaceae; genus Shewanella; species Shewanella sp. 10N.286.54.B9. The sequence goes on along the minus strand of NZ_JBFRIY010000028.1, from coordinate 3,100 downwards.
CGTCGAAGTACCATCCGGTTATAAAGCCTTTTTGACGCATTTGAACAAGGTTTTGCATTACCTCTTTTGCTTCTACGAGTGCTGTTTGCTGATCGTATTGGTATGTAAGCTTTAAGTAGGCAGCGATACTCGTAAGAGAAGCCGATTGACTAACGTCAGCCATGGGATTCATCCAAAAATAGAAGATACTAAAGGATAGTTTAATTCGGTTAATACTGATGGATTAAAAAGAACTAAATTGGTGGGATTTTTTTACGAAGAGGAATAAAAGAATGGTGGTCGATACTGGGCTCGAACCAGTGACCCCCTCCTTGTAAGGGAGGTGCTCTCCCAGCTGAGCTAATCGACCTGGGGTTTCACAATGTTTTAATTCTTTGTAAAAAGAATGGTGGTCGATACTGGGCTCGAACCAGTGACCCCCTCCTTGTAAGGGAGGTGCTCTCCCAGCTGAGCTAATCGACCTGGGACTTCATAATGTTTTAATTCTTTATGAAAAGAATGGTGGTCGATACTGGGCTCGAACCAGTGACCCCCTCCTTGTAAGGGAGGTGCTCTCCCAGCTGAGCTAATCGACCTGGGATTTACACAATGATTTAATTCTTTATAAAAAGAATGGTGGTCGATACTGGGCTCGAACCAGTGACCCCCTCCTTGTAAGGGAGGTGCTCTCCCAGCTGAGCTAATCGACCTCGCTGTGTGGGGCCGTATTATAGGGGGCAACGATCTACTGTCAACGCTTTTTTAGATAAAAGATGGTGTGCGGTTCAATTTCGCACGTATTGGCGGATAGTTAATCACATCGAGCACTGAATTTTGTATTAAGTGGTTAAATTATTACCTCAAAGGACTAAAGCGGCAGTTTATTTAGCATGTAAATAGAGAGCAGAGTTTGTTTGGTGACAATTTTTTTACCGACTGATGCTACATAGATGCTCAGTTAAGTTTGTTTTCTATTCGAATTCAATGGATTTATTGCAAGTCTTAAAAATAGAAATTGGTCTGGGCTCTGAGAAGTTCGTTGCAGGCCAACGTACTCATTTGAGATCGACATATTCATCTCACGATTATTTCGGCCCGTATACAGTACTATGACTTCAGCGGAAAATTTTGATGGCAATAATCATGCTTCTAGCAAAGTCGCAAATCAAAGCGGCACAAAATAATCGTGAGTCAATCCATAGTCCTTTATTTAACCATGAGATTAGGCAAGGTTGTCACTCATGGCTGAGTACGGTAAAACAGCCATGATGCAAATATCATTTTGACCACAAAATTTGCCATATAGTAGCAGGGCTATTTTACCTGAGGGCTTTGGCTGTTAGAATGTGCGCCACATTCATTGGTACAGTCTATTATTTAGACTTTCTATATAGGTCAGTGTCCCATTATGACAATTAAGACGCGATTTGCACCAAGCCCTACTGGTTTTCTGCACGTTGGTGGTGCTCGAACAGCACTTTATTCATGGTTATACGCACGTGCAAACCAAGGCGAATTTGTACTACGAGTAGAAGATACAGATATTGAACGTTCTACACCTGAAGCATGCGCTGCAATTTTGGAAGGTATGGAATGGTTAGGCCTGACATGGGATGAAGGTCCTTACTACCAAACTAAGCGTTTCGAACGTTATAACGAAATCATTGCTCAAATGTTAGAGCAGGGCAGTGCTTACAAGTGTTACTGCAGTCGCGAACGTATTGAGCTGATGCGTGAAGAGCAAGCCGCTAAAGGTGAGCAGCAAAAGTATGATGGCTGCTGTCGTGATAAAGCGCCTCGCGATACAGATGAACCTTTTGTCATCCGCTTTAAAAACCCAACTGAAGGCAGTGTTGTATTTGATGATCATGTACGTGGTCGTATTGAAATATCAAATGACATGCTAGATGATTTGATTATTGCCCGTACCGAAGGTACGCCTACTTATAACTTCTGTGTTGTCGTTGATGACTGGGATATGGGTATTACTTGTGTTGTTCGTGGTGAAGACCATATCAATAACACTCCACGTCAGATTAATATCCTAAAAGCGCTTGGTGCTCCTATCCCTGAATATGCGCATGTTGCGATGATCTTGGGTGACGATGGCGCTAAATTGTCAAAGCGTCATGGTGCAGTAGGCGTAATGCAGTATCGCGATGATGGTTATTTACCAGAAGCCTTGCTTAACTACTTAGTTCGCTTAGGTTGGTCTCATGGTGATCAAGAAGTCTTCTCTATTGATGAAATGAAGCAATTATTTAAGCTTGATGATATCAACAAAGCAGCATCTGCTTTTAATACCGAAAAGCTAATTTGGTTGAACCAACATTATATTAAAGAGATGGATCCAGAATATGTAGCTTCTCATTTAGAGTGGCATATGAATGATCAGAACATCGATATGAGTAATGGCCCACAGTTGTCCGCAGTCGTTAGTGCACTTTCTGAGCGAGCAAAGACGTTGAAAGAGTTAGCCGCATCTAGCCGCTACTTCTATGAAGACTTTGCTGACTTCGACGAAACAGCTGCCAAGAAACACCTTAGAGGTGTGGCAATGGAGCCACTTAAACTGATTCAAGCAAAATTGTCTGAACTTGAAGAGTGGACTGTAGAGTCAATTCATCAAGCGATTGAAGACACTGCTAGTGAATTAGAAGTTGGTATGGGGAAAGTTGGCATGCCTCTTCGCGTTGCCGTTACTGGGGCTGGGATGTCACCTGCTGTTGATTTGACCTTATTCTTGGTTGGAAAGGCGCGTTGTGAGCAAAGAATCTCCAAAGCGATTGAATTTGTAGCAAATAGAATAAATTCCTAAAAAACGAGTTGACACTTTTGGGTGTGCTGCATAGAATGCGCCTCGCAGTTGAGACACTGATGGCAAATGCTTGAAGTGCGCTCGAAAGTGATTTAGTTAGTGCGGGGCCTTAGCTCAGCTGGGAGAGCGCAACACTGGCAGTGTTGAGGTCAGCGGTTCGATCCCGCTAGGCTCCACCATCTAACTAAGTGAAAGCGTTAAATCTTAGCCTACAGGATTTAATGAGTATTCACTCTTTGCAGAGTCTAATGCAGTCCGGGTCCCCATCGTATTAAAGATGAGAGCGCCTAGGACACCGCGCTA